>CANFHO010000028.1 GCA_947447005.1 Chitinophagaceae bacterium | reverse complement strand
GGTTGGTTGTGTCATTTTGTTGAACACCAGATTCCTCTTTTTTGGCGTTTTCATATCATACATCATGCAGATAATAACGTAGATGTTACCACTGGTTTGCGCCACCATCCGTTGGAATCTGTTTGGCGCGGCGTATTTTTTTATATTGGAATTTTTGTTGCTGGTGCGCCGATGTATGCAGTTTTATTGTATC
The DNA here is from genome assembly GCA_947447005.1 of Chitinophagaceae bacterium. Lineage (GTDB taxonomy): Bacteria > Bacteroidota > Bacteroidia > Chitinophagales > Chitinophagaceae > Pollutibacter. The sequence goes on along the minus strand of CANFHO010000028.1, from coordinate 28,053 downwards.
AAACTCTGCTGGTTTTTGCCACAGGATTCACCCACGCAAATATCAGCTTGCCAAAATGGCTTGACAAAATATTGAGCTTTGTGTTGGTCTCTCCAAATATGCATAAAGTACACCACCACTGGAAACAACCCTATACGGATAGTAATTATGGTGCTGTGTTTTCTATATGGGATAGGCTATTGGGAACATTTATGAAACTGGATCCAAAGGAAATCAAATATGGGCTTGATAATTATTATCCAAATGAAAGGGATGAAGATTTTAGAGCACTAATGAAAAGACCTTTTCAAAAACTGAAGTAAGGTGAAAATAATTGCTGTTATACCCGCTCGCTTTGCGGCCAGTCGCTTTCCTGGTAAACTCATGAAAAAAATTGGCGATAAGACCATTATCAGCATGGTGTATGAAAATGCTGTATCTACAAAATTATTTGATGATGTGTTGGTTGTAACGGATAGCGAAGAAATTTTCAATGAAATATCTTCACAAGGCGGGTCGGTAAAAATGAGTATGCGTGAACATATAAGCGGAAGCGACCGGATCGCAGAAGCTATTGCTGATCTCGATGTAGATGTGATTGTAAATATTCAGGGCGATGAACCCTTTGTTCAATCAGAACCCCTGTCAGATTTAATCCGTTGTTTCAACGACATCAATGTTCGGGTTGCGTCTTTGATGAAAAAATTTGCAGATGATGAAGACCACCAGAACCCCAATATGGTAAAAGTGGTGTGCAACAACAATATGGATGCATTGTACTTTAGTCGCGCCCCCATACCATTCAAAAGAAACACATCCAGCAAGGTTCCTTATTTCCGCCACATCGGCGTGTATGCATTCAGAAAGTCAGCCCTGATTGGATTTACCCAATGGCCAGTGGGGGAGTTGGAGCAAACAGAAATGCTGGAGCAATTAAGATATCTTGAAAACGGTATCTCAATACGCATGGTTGAAACAACATCAACCAGCATTGGAATTGATACTCCGGAGGATTTGATTAAAGCCGAAGAGTTTTATACAAGGCAAGGAGGCAAAGAGGCAAAGATTTAAAGAAACGGAAATACAATAAACCTACACGGAAAAGCCATACCTCTTTAACCAATCAACCGAAACACATTTCACTCCTTGCCTCTTTGCCTCCTTGCCTATTTTCTTTTGTAAACCGGCACCGTACTACAAGGTTCTCCATACATAAGCGACTTTACTACGGGTATTAATTTATTTGAAATTTCAAGATATGCACACTCGGGAACAGGGTCGTCTCCACAACCTTTTATAACCACTCTTTTTCCTTCATATTGGCTTGCATCTATAGACCTGATGCATTCAATGGTGTTTATTTTTTTAGCTTCTTCTGTTGTTCCTTGAAATACGCTTTTTGCAACAGCAGAAAGCTTTGCTGCAACCAACATATATGCCCACATGGGAATAATAGCATCAGATGAACAGAATACCGCAACCCGCTTACCCATATATTGGCTCCAATCATGGGTGTCCAGCGATGCCCGGAAATCCTTTTCTTTTAACAACAACTCCATGAACAAAAAATCCTTCAGATCAAATCCAATCATTTCTTCTTTCGGGATTATTTTTTCAAGATCGATGGTAATCAATCCGCTTTCCGCCACCTTGTTCTTAATCTCTTCCATAGTGTTTTTTTATTCTATGTATAAAACAACAGCCACCCTTTTGAGGTGGCTGAGTTTTTGTTTTCTCATGAGCAGTATATCTTAGTACCCAGCCTCCCTGCGATTATCGACAATTTTAATCGATTTCTTCAGGGCCTCAAACGTACTATATCCCGCGAATTGCTTCAGTTGGCTTTCCAACGCCTTTTTTTGTCCCTCAATATCCACCGCTGCACTTGGAATAGCCCCGATTTGGTTAACCTTAACGAAATACATTCCGTTTTGTCCACCAATCAGTTCTGAAACATTAGACAAATTCTTTTTGTTAAACGCTGCACCAATAACCTTGGTTTCTGTACCAAGATTTGGAACAAATGGATCTGCAAACTTCAAACTGTCAACATTTCCTGGTTTTCCGCCCAATAAATTGGCCAATTTTGTAAAGTCTTTTTCGTTTCCAGCTTTCTTGGCAACAACCTCGGCTTTCTTTTTATTTCTAAGCGTTGGCTCAACCAAAACCCTTGCCACAGAAGCTGGTTGAATACCCTCCTTGATTTCGCTGGTTACAATTGCAACAACATATTGGTCTTTTAGATCGAAGGATTCTGAAACGGTTCCTACCTTATTTTCAAAAGCCCATTTTACAATAGCCCTTGATGCAAGTCCGCCAGCCGAAAAATCCATTTCTTTAATATTTTCTGCAGCCCCTTTGGTGGTTTTTAGTTTAGCAACCTCATCATCAAAAGATTTTTGGTCTTTTGCTGCCGCAGCAAACCTTGAAGCTGCAGAAGAAGCTTCTACATCTGTTGCTTCACTCGATATGATGTTTTTTGACAAGTATGCAACTTTATAAGACTCTTCAAAATTCTTTTGATTTAGAACTTCAATAATATGATATCCAAATTCGGTTTTTACAACCTCCATAGATCCTTTTGGTTTATTGAAAATAAAATCAGAGAACCCTTTCGCAAGATTAACATCCAAAGAAGTAAAATCATATTCGCCACCCTTTGCTTTGCTTCCCTGATCATCGCTGATGGCAGCAGCAGCAGCACCAAAGCTGGCACCACCTTTAATTGCCATGAAAACACTGTCAGCCAGTTTTTTTGCGGCGCTATCCGTACGAATTTGTTTTCCCGACTGTGGTTCAACAACACCAATCAATATATGCCTACATTTTACAGAATCAGGAAGTGTTTTAGTTTCTAATTTCTTTGCCATCACAAATGCTCCACCATCAAGATAAGGGCCAACAACCGTTCCAACAGACATTGAAATAATGCTGTCTTTTGCACTCATCTGTAGTTTAGACTTATGAGCATATCCATCAAAAAACGGAAGTGTGGTGTTGTTTCTTGTTACAAACCCTTTTGCGTCTGCCGCTGAAAGGAATTCTGATTTCAAAGAAGAAAGCTGATTATAAATTTTCTGAGAATCTGCAGCAGATGGGTTTGCATTGAATGACACAAAAGCAATTCCTTTTACATGCTCCTGTTTAAAGTCGTCTTCGTGCTTTGCTACATATTCGTTTATCTCTTCATCAGATACTTTAATGGTTGAATCAGCAATGGTAGTATAAGGTATGTTTACATATGAAAAAGAAGAAACGCTTGCGTTATCAGCATTTGATTTTTCTATCATCCATTTTGGAACATAAGAGGCTTGTGCTATCAGTGATGTATATTTTTCTGCCAACAACCCTTGTTGAACTGGCTTAATCAACTGCTCCATGATCATTTGAGCATCTTCGGGTTTGCTGTTCTTCTTTATATTACCAAACCAGTTTTTTGCTGCATTCACATCAAACGCTCCGGTATTTTTATCCTGAAACATTTGTTTGAACTGTTGTGGTGCATCTTCTGAAAACAACACCGCACCAATTTCTTTGTTTGTTACAACCAAACCCAACTTGTTTGTTACATATGTAAGAATCTCTTGTTGGATCTCTCCATTCCAAACTGTTTCTAGGGTGTTTTGTGTCATCATCTCGTTGGTTTGCATACCCTGAGAACGATAACTTTGCTCCAGTTGATTCACTTTTGTATTGAAGTCGTTGATATCAATCTTCTTTCCATTGATTGTACCAACAGAAGATGCTCTGCCACTAAACATATTACCACTCCTTCCTACAAATGCGTCTTGCACAAGAAATCCGATCAAACTGATTGCGATCATCGCGGTTAATAAAACCGCCGACTTGTCCCTGATTTGCTGAATAATTGACATATTTCTGTTTTATAATATATAGGAGGGCAAAAATAGGGTAAAAATGGTTATTAACAAACTGTGGAAAAACGTCTTAATCGGGGTTTTAATAGTCACATGTAGGTGCTTTTTTCTCTTTTTCGGGTTATTTTGAGGTAATCCACTGTGTTTTGTTGATAAACTGAATTTTGTGTGGATTTCTGCGTTTTTTACATCTACAGATGTGCATAAACTACCGCTAGCTTTGGGTCATTTCTTCTGATTTACTTTTTACTCTTTTTTACATACATTTTCTCCTTCCATTATTAACATGACCTAAAATTCTTAAGGGTGTTAATTTATTGGGTCTTAAAAATATACTGAATGTTAATTACTCTTTTGGTTTTCAGTATTTATTGAAGTTTTTACATCTGCTTAATGTGAATAAGCCTGTTAATAAATGATTATAAATATGGAAATTTTTATTTTCTGTCACTTATACACATTTCCACAGTCGTAATAATAATAGGGTTTTATATATATAAAGTAATAATATTAAATACTACAGTAGTTATAAACATTGCTTTACAAGAAATTTTTTTTAAAATCAATTAGATTCTTGTTTTACTTTTGAAATATGAATAAAATTAAAAATATCATTTTTGATTTAGGTGGAGTATTAATTGATTGGGATCCCAATTATCTATATAAAAAAATTATTCCCAATGATGAAGAAAGGAAATGGTTTCTTGATAATGTTTGTACGTACGATTGGAATGAAGAACAAGATGGAGGAAGATCGATTAAAGAGGCTACTGATATTTTAATTGAAAAATTTCCTGATTATTATGAATGGATTAATGCATATTATCAAAGATGGGAAGAAATGTTAAATGGATTTAATACGGGAACTGTTGATATATTTAAAAAACTTAAAGATTCTAAACAGTATGGTATTTATGCATTGACCAACTGGAGTGCTGAAACATTTACAAGAGCCTTAGAATTATTTGATTTTTTACATTGGTTTGATGGTAGAATGGTTTCTGGTGAAGAAAAAACCAGAAAGCCATTTAAAAAAATTTACGACCTAACTATTTCAAGATTTAATTTAAATCCAGAAGAAACAATATTTATTGACGATAATTTACGAAATATTATTGCAGCGAAAGAATCAGGTCTAATATGTATTCATTTTACTTCATTCCAGAACCTGGAACTTGAATTAAAGAAATTAAATATTCTCTAGTTAACTAAATACCTGATAAACAAATAAACTTATTATATATGCTAAGCCTGTCATATATAATAATTGAATTATAGGCCATTTCCAAGACCCTGTTTCCCTTTTAACTACAGCCAACGTACTCATACATTGCATGGCTAGTAAATAGAAAATAAGCAACGAAAAACCAGTTGCACGCGTATATACCGGTGTACCATCCTTTTTTCTTGCAGCCTGCATTTTATCTCTTAATGAAATACTGGTTTCATCAGCACCCTCACCAACACTATACAATGTTGCCATCGTACCAATAAATACCTCCCTTGCTGCAAACGATGAAATCAACGCAATACCAATTTTCCAGTCATATCCAAGTGGACTAATAACAGGTTCTATAATCCTACCCATATAACCTGCATATGAAGATTCTAACAATAAATTAGCCTTTTGAATATCATACTGTCTTTTATGTATTGGATCATTTTTTACCTGAGTTTTATAATTATCTACAATATGCTCTCTGTTATTTCCAGGACCAAAAGAACTTAAACCCCATAATATCAACGAAATAATCATTATTATTTTACCAGCATCAAAAACAAACACCTTCGCTTTTTCAACCATTGTTATTACTATGTTTTTCCACCGTGGTTGACGATATACTGGTAATTCTAATATAAAAAAACTCTTCTCTTTTATTTTAATAAAAATATTCAGGATATACGCTACAACCATTGCTATAAATACACCGAACACATATAAGGACATCATGATCAATCCCTGTAGACTAAAAACACCAAACAAATATGTTTTAGGAATAATAAGTGAAGTTAAAATAGTAAATACCGGTAATCTTGCACTACAACTCATAAATGGCGTTACCAGAATAGTAATCAATCTCTCTTTTTTATTTTCAATATTCCTAGCACTTAGTATGGCCGGAACAGCGCATGCAAATCCACCAATCATTGGCATTACACTTTTGCCATTTAACCCAACCTTACGCATAATTCGATCAGTTAAAAAACTGATTCTAGCCATATATCCAGTATCTTCTAATAATGTAATCAACGCAAACAAAATCATAATCTGTGGAACAAATACCATAATTCCACCAACACCAGCCAATACACCATTTATAAGTAAATCAGAAAACCATTCTTCTGTTAATTGACTACCAAGCCAACTTCCCAACACCCCAACAATACTTTCTATAAATTTCATTGGATAATCTGCAATCCAGAATACACATTGAAATAATATAAATAACACCACACCCATGATCATATAACCCCAGGTTCTATGTAAGAAAAAATGATCTAGCTTTTCAGAAAATAGCTTTTTCTTTTCAGGACTATCTTCATGAACCGTTTTCTGCATAATGGTTCTGATCTTTTGATATCGTTGTTGAATATCTTCTGCCTGAACTTTTGTAGGATTAAATTTATATTTCTTTTCTATTTCTTCAATTCCTACCTGTAAGTCATTCGATAATTCAAACTGTTCATGATTTATCATGTGATGAATGGAAGAATAATTACTTATTCCAGGAATTAACTCCTTCATCTCAGTAATTGCATTCTCTGCTAAATTTTCTATATCGAAGAAATCAGGACCAACGTGTTCGGATATAATAAGCTGAGAAATAGTTGATTTAAGTTGATCCAACCCTTTTCCTGTTCGGGCATTTAACATTATTACCGGAACTTGCATTTCTCTGCTTAAACCATTGACATCTACCACTATACCTCTTTTTTTGGCTAAATCTGTCATGGTTAGTGCAACAACAATCGGAATTTTTAGATCTATAACCTGAGAAACATATAATAAATTTCTTCTCAAATTACTGGCATCTGCCACCACAATAGCTAAATCAACCTTTTGTTTGCTTTCCGGCGACATTAATTCCTTATAAGAAACCCACTCATCTGCCCTTCGTGGATATAAACTATAGGTTCCTGGTAAATCGATAACCGTACACAAATCCTTATTTACCAATGAAAATGTTCCCGTTTTTCTTTCTACGGTAACACCTGGAAAATTTCCAACTTTCTGTCTTAATCCTGTTAATAAATTAAATAGTGAACTCTTTCCACTATTGGGATTTCCTAATAAAGCTATTTGTATAGATTTTGCCAAAGGTTGTATATCTGCAAATTTAATTTCTTTTATCCTGCACATACTTACGAAAACAGTAAAAAACCAATTGCCACCAATCAATCAAAATCTCAGGATTGCTTAATCTATAGTATTTTTGTACAAATACCTGCTTCATGCACAAATTTATCATTCCTCTCTTTCTGATTTCTATTTCGGCTTTTTCTCAAAAATTGACCAAATCAGATAAAGAAACACTGAAATACCTAAGAAATAACATCAGCTATCTTGCATCAGATGAGCTTGAAGGTAGGAGAGCGGGTACAAAAGGAGAATCACTTGCCGCCGAATTCATTTCCCATAAATTTCAAGAAATTGGCTTAATCCCCAAAGGTTCTGAAACTTCATATTTCCAAGAATTCTCTATAAATGATGGTAAAGAAATTTCAAAAGATTGTTCTCTATCCATTAATAATAAAATATTAGAACCAGGGGTAGATTTCTTCCCGTTGTCAAACACTCCCCAATCGAATATCATTAAATCTCAAATTTCACCTTCTCTGAATGAAAAAGGACAACCTGTTTTTTTTGATTTAGCAGAAACACTTAATGATAACAAGGATAACCCGCATTTTGACATAAACAACGCCCTACACGACATTATATTAAAAGCAAAATCAAAAGGATCTTCTGCAATACTTTTCTACAACAGCAGCAACTTTGATGATAAAATTTTATTTGATTCTAAAGACAGATCTGAGAATGAGTTATTACCTGCACTCTATATCAAAAAAGAATCCCAAAAAAAATACATTCAGGACTTAAATTCAACCTATGATGTTGTTTTCAAAACAGCTGTTTCTGCAAAAATCAGAAAAGCCAAAAACGTTGTAGGTTTTGTTGACAATCATGCTAAATATACAGTTGTATTAGGTGCTCATTTTGATCATCTGGGTTATGGTGAAGATGGTAACTCCATGCTTCGAACAGGTGAAAAATTAATTCATAATGGTGCCGATGACAACGCAAGTGGAACTGGTGCGCTTATTGAATTGGCATTCAACTTACATAAAACAAAATATAAAAAGTACAATTATTTGTTTATTGCTTTTTCAGCTGAAGAACTTGGTTTAAATGGATCTAAATACTATGTTGAGAATCCAACAATAGATTTATCCTCTGTTAATTACATGATTAACATGGATATGGTTGGTAGAATGAATGATAGCTCCAAAATCATAACTGTTGGCGGTTTTGGAACATCACCCGTTTGGAAAGATCGCCTGGATCTAGCAAAATCAGACGCCTTTTCCATAAGAATTGATTCAAGTGGATCTGGACCAAGCGACCACACTTCTTTTTATCGTAAAGACATTCCTGTGTTATTTTTCTTTACTGGACTTCATACCGATTACCATAAACCATCAGATGATTCCGATAAAATTAATTATGTAGGAGAGCTCCAGATCTTAAAATTTATTCAAAGACTTATCCAACAGGATAATGGTTTAGAAAAAATTCCTTTCCTTAAAACAAGAGAACAACAAACGAGTACATCAGCAAGGTTTTCTGTATCAATGGGTATTATGCCTGATTATTCATACGGAGGAAATGGTGTTCGTGTAGATGGAGTTTCAGATAACAAACCAGCTAAAAAAGCTGGAGTTATTGCAGGTGATATTATTAAACAACTTGGTGAGCACAAAACATCCTCGGTGGAGGCTTATATGCAAGCATTGGGTAAATTTAAAAAAGGTGATGCTACCAAAGCCACCATTTCAAGAGGAGAAAAAGAAATTATTCTTGATATAATATTCTAATGAAACTTAAGCTTGATGATGAACAGATGTCCGACAATTTTTTTGACGGAACACGCATCCTTGGTATTGTTTCTACTTTAAAAAACTATCATTTCTGCTGGCACATTGAACAGGTTTTACAGATAGATTTTCAAACTTCTGCAGATTTGCAAATACCGTTTGAAAAAAACAGGCGATCCTATTCGTTTACAGTATATGAGTTCACCCATAATCAATCTGCTACTGATCATTTTTTGTACACCAATAAAAACGATGGAGAACCTCTTATCCCAGAGCTTCAACACCTTGATTTTATATGGTTATTAAAAGGCCCCTTCTATTTTAACGACACGGAATTTCAAAAAATACAAAATTCACTTAGGGCCATACCAGGAGTACAACTTGTTACAGAAGTACCACAAGAAAGAATTAAAACCAGAAACAACCTACAACTTTAATTAACCAAAACAGTCACATTGGTTTCCTTTATGATTTCTCCAATAGGTTCTATATGTTGTTCTAATCCTTCTTCTTTCATCAATTCCACAATATTTCTATATTCTTCTTTAGACACCGCTACAAGTAAACCACCACTCGTTTGAGGATCTGCTAATATGTTTTTATAAAGGATAGATTTATCGGTGTCCGTAAATCCGACCTTATGACCATAGCTATCCCAATTTCTGTTTGTCCCACCAGGCACAGATCCCAACTCTACATAATTTATCAATTTCTCAGAAATGATATGAACTTTAGAAAATTCAAGAACAGCAGAAACTCCGCTACCCTCTGCCATTTCTATGAGGTGTCCCAATAAACCAAATCCAGTAACATCAGTCATTGCATGAACACCGGAAAACCCCGACAACAATGATCCAATTTTATTTAATACCATCATTTGATCAGAAGCTAAAGAGATATCTTCATCTTGTAGCAACCCCTTTTTTTCTGCAGTTGTCAATATACCAACACCGATTTTCTTAGTCAGTAATAACAAATCCCCAGGTTGCGCTGTATTATTCTTTTTTAAATGTTCAATATTAACAAGTCCATTTACAGCCAATCCAAATATTGGTTCTGGAGAATCAATACTGTGACCACCTGCCAACGGTATACCCGCTTCTATACAAATACTTTTACTACCTTCTATTACTTTAGTGGCCACCGATGGAGCAAGTAAATTAATTGGCCATCCAAGTATGGCAATGGCCAGTATTGGTTTCCCCCCCATCGCATATACATCACTTATTGCATTGGCAGATGCTATTCTCCCAAAATTATATGGATCATCTACAATAGGCATAAAAAAATCAGTTGTAGATATCAACGCCGTACCATTATTTAAATCATAAACTGCAGCATCATCCTTACTATGGTTTCCAACTAACAGATTTTTGTTATCAGGCATGCTAAAACTAGAGTGTAAAATCTCATCCAATATTTTAGGAGATATCTTACAACCACAACCCGCACCATGAGAATACTGAGTTAGTTTAACATTTTCCATAAAACGACTCTTTAATTTTTTGAGCATTGACTATGGGATTTACCTCCGACGATAAAACCCTTTTCATAAATTTATTTTCTCTTTTTTCGCCTGTTGTTTCTTTTTTATCCTCTTCAATTTTATATAATGAATCTCTGGTGTGTAAGGATTTTAAATACAGTTTATCATAATATTTCAATAAGATCTCAAAGCACTTATACATTTCATCATTACCAATATATTCTATGGCTGTTTTTGTTTCTAATCCACCTAGTTTTTTTTGAATACGCTTGATTGCTTCACACAATTCTAACTTATCCATTTTCCCATATGTCTCTAACAAATAGGATACCCTTTTTTCAAAAGGAATATCTACAAAATACACAAGACTTAATCTCATGTTCTTCCACAACATATGAGGAATACTAACTGCACCAATGCGTTGGCTTTCGTCTTCTATCCAAATATTTTTATTGGGATGTTCTTTTTCTACATTTGATAAAGTTGTTGCCAGGTTATTCTCAAACATTTCAACAGTTGTTTGTTCCGGCAAACCAATTCTGCCAAATGCAGAACCACGATGACCCGCAATTCCTTCAAGATCTATAACTGCCTCATTATTATTTTTTAATTCAGACAATATGACTGTTTTTCCTGATCCCGTGTATCCACCAACAATATTTATTTTCCAAGGTTTTTCAAATTGTTTGAACACCCAATTTCTGTATGATTTATAACCTCCTATGAGTGTAAATACTTTAAATCCATATATGTCCAATAACCAAGCAACCGCAGCGCTTCTCATACCACCACGCCAACAGTGCACCAAAACATTTTTTTTCTCGAGATTTTCTTGTGTAATTATTTTTTCGACAAATACAATCATCTCTTTCATCTTAGGACCAAAATATTCAAGTCCCTTTTTGATTGCTTGTTCTCTGGATTGCTGTTTGTATATTGTTCCTACAATTTTTCTTTCATCATCATTAAACAATGGCAATGAGTATGCATCAGGAATATGTGCATGATTAAACTCTGCATTACTTCTAACATCTATAACCGGGTATAAACTCGACAGTTGTACAAATTGATCGACTCCAATTTTTTCTACTGCCATTACAATCAATAATTATTTATTCATTGTAGTAAGAAACTCGTAATTGTCTCTGGTTCCTTTCATTTGTTTTAACAACAATGACATAGCTTCTTCACTATTCATATCAGCAATATGATTTCTAAGAACCCACATTTTTTGTAAGACATCTTTATCCAACAACAAGTCTTCTCTTCTGGTTGAAGAAGCAGTCAGATCTATGGCAGGGAACATCCTTCTGTTGGCTAGTCTTCTATCTAATACCAATTCCATATTTCCAGTTCCTTTGAATTCTTCAAAGATCACCTCATCCATCTTGCTTCCTGTGTCTATGAGTGCCGTTGCGAGAATGGTTAATGAACCACCGTTTTCTATTTTACGTGCAGCTCCAAAAAACTGTTTTGGTTTCTGCATTGCATTTGCTTCAACACCACCAGATAAGACCTTACCAGAAGATGGTGCAACTGTATTGTGTGCTCTTGCCAAACGTGTAATAGAATCCAATAATATTATTACATCATGTCCACATTCCACCAAGCGTTTTGCTTTTTGCAATGCCATGGTTGATACTTTCACATGTTTTTCTGCCGGTTCATCAAAAGTTGATGCGAGAACCTCTGCCCTCACACTTCTTTCCATATCAGTAACCTCTTCAGGTCTTTCATCAATCAATACCACCATCAAATAACAATCTGGGTGATTTGTTGCAATTGCATTTGCAACTTCTTTCAACAACATTGTTTTACCAACTTTAGGTTGTGCAACAATCAATCCACGTTGCCCTTTTCCCAGTGGAGTAAACAAATCCATCATCCTGGTAGAATAATGATCTGCCTTTGTATACAAATTAAATTTCTCGTAGGGAAACAATGGTGTCAAATAATCAAATGGAACGCGATCTCTTACCTCCTCAGGTAATCTACCATTTACTGTTTCCACCTTGAGCAATGCAAAATATTTTTCACCTTCTTTCGGTGGTCGCACTGTTCCTAGTATTGTATCTCCAGTCTTAATTCCGAATAATTTAATTTGTGAAGGTGATACATACACATCATCCGGTGATGATAAATAATTATAATCACTGCTTCTTAAAAAGCCATAACCATCTGGCATCATCTCTAAAACACCCTCACCTGGAATAATCCCGTCAAATTCAACATTGAATGCGGGTTCCTTTTTAATAAAGAATTGTTTTATAACTTCTTCATTTACAGATGGTTGAGCTTGTTGTGCATCAGTTGAGTCCAACGATATTGGATTTTCGCCACTTGTTTCAACTATCTCACTTTGTCCCTCTTCTTCCTGGGGTTTGGTTTTCTTTATTAATTTCTTTTCAATCTTCTTAATTACAGGTTCCTCTATTTTGGGTTCTACACTGGTTTCTGGTGTATCATTAACCACAATAGCTTCCCCGGTGCTATTTGCTGTAGTTGTTTTTACCACTCTTTTCTTCCTTGGGGCTTTTTCCTCTGTTTTTTCTGTTGGAACGGCACTTGTAAGTATGGCTTGTTTATCAAGTATCTTATATATAAGAGCCTGTTTATCAAGTTTTTTAACTGCTGTCAGTTTAAGTTGTTCCGCAATGTCTAAAAGCTCAGGAACAAGCATATCGTTCAGTTGTAAAATATCGTACATATAAATACTTTAAGTATTGAACCGATGGTGGTTCTAAAAGGTGAATATAAATCGTGGAATAGGTAAGAATAAAATACAGGCTACGCAATACCCGTATCTAGCACAAAGTAAAAGCATTTTACTTTCACAAAAAAATATTTACCTACTCAAAATTCTATACAAAATATAGAAAATCACCCTTTTTCTAGCACATAAACTATCTTTGTTGCTTATAAATAGGATAATATGTTTAATAAGAGGATTAAGATTAAGGATTTGCTGAAAATGGAACCCGGACTTTCGGGGGTGGTTGTAATGGGTTGGGTTAGAACTTTCAGAAACAACCAATTTATTGCCTTAAATGATGGTTCAACCAATGCAAATATTCAGGTAGTTGCCGAATTGGGTCAATTTGATGAGAATACACTAAAAAGACTTACCACAAGTTCATCTATAAAAGTTATTGGAAATCTTATCGCTTCTCCTGGTAAAGGTCAGACTGTCGAAATACATGCTACACATATAGAAATATTGGGTGATTCTGACCCAGAGAAATATCCGTTACAACCGAAAAAGCATAGCCTAGAATTTTTAAGAGAAATTGCACACCTCAGATTTAGAACCAATACTTTTGGATCTGTTTTCAGGGTTAGACACTCATTGGCTTTTGCTATACATAAATTTTTTAACGAAAAGGGTTTTGTTTACATGAACACCCCCATTATTACTGCAAGTGATGCAGAAGGTGCCGGTGAAATGTTCCACGTTACCACTCTTCCCATTGGAAAACCACCTGTTAATGAAAATGGTCAGGTAGATTACACGGAAGACTTTTTTGGGAAGGCCACTAATTTAACTGTTAGCGGACAATTGGAGGGTGAATTGGGTGCAACTGCTTTTGGTGATATTTATACATTTGGTCCAACTTTTCGGGCAGAAAACTCTAACACAACCAGACATCTTGCTGAATTTTGGATGATTGAACCAGAAATGGCCTTTCATGATCTGGAAGATAATATGAATCTAGCTGAAGATTTTATTAAATATATTATACAGCATGCTGTAGATAACAATCTAGATGATCTACAGTTTCTCGATCAACGTTTAGCTGAAGAAGAAAAACTTCTTCCGACAGATAAACGAAGCGAGATGGGTTTGTTGGAGAAACTGAATTTTGTTCTTACAAATCAATTTGAAAGAATTACCTATACGGAGGCTATTGATATTTTACTTGCTTCACCTGCGTATAAGAAAAAGAAGTTTCAATATGACGTTAAATGGGGTATCGATATGCAAAGTGAACATGAAAGATATCTTGTGGAAAAACATTTTAAGAAGCCCGTCATTGTTACAAATTACCCCAAAGATATTAAGGCTTTTTATATGCGTCAAAATGACGACGGGAAAACAGTTGCTGCAATGGATATTCTTGCTCCCGGTATTGGAGAAATTGTAGGTGGTTCCCAAAGAGAAGAGCGTTTGGATCTTCTCACCCAAAGAATGAATGAAATGAATATCCCAACTGAAGAACTCTGGTGGTATTTAGATACAAGACGCTTTGGTACTGTTCCACATGCTGGATTTGGTTTAGGTTTTGAGCGTATGGTGCTTTTTGTTACGGGAATGACAAATATTCGTGATGTAATTGCTTTTCCCCGTACCCCCAAAAATGCTGAGTTTTAGTAGACAAGTTCTCCTTGTTTAACCTGCAAACACAATAAGGGAATATTAGAGTGATGTATTAAGTCACGTGTATGACTTTTTTCAAAAACCTTTTCTATGAAACTATGTTTCTTTGGAAGAGTAATCAATAGATCCAAATTATTTTTTTCTGCAAACTCACTTATACCTTCGTCTACATCCTTGTTTTCAATATTTTCATATATTGGATTGAGACCAGCCAGCATCGTATCCAGATTTAAATATTCTTCAGGTGTTGTTGTACTAAAATTTTGTTTTTCAAAATCTACATTTAATACATATAATTCAGCATTAAAAGTATTGATTAATTTACGAATAGGTTCAACAGGCGTATTTTCTACCACATCATGCATGTCTGTTGCCAACCCTATTTTATTGTATTTTTTAAACGTAACCCCCGGAGGTATTACAAAAACCGGTGTATCTGTTTTTCCTAATATGGCCAATGTATTACTTCCCATAAAAAATCTTCCTACACCACTGACTCCACGTGTACCAATAACAACCGCGTATGGTTCAAGTGTTTTACATAATTTATATACCTCTTCTGATATATCTCCCAATACACTTTCTGTATATACATGTATTTTTCCACCCGTTATTGTATCTACATGTTCTTTTGTTTCTTTCAACTTTTCTTTACTTAGTTGCTGTATCTGATCGAGACTAAATGTGGCCAATGGAACTTCTGTATAGCTTATTGGAATTTGATAAGCATTCAACAACATAATTTTAGCATTGATAGCTTCTGCCATATCAATGGCATATTTCATAGCATTATCCGCCAAAGGAGAGAAATCTGTTGGTACAATTATTAGTTTCATTGTTCTGGATTTTTTTCAAACTTAGTCTGATTAAATAATCCATTCAATGATTGTTATCATTTTTGTACAACATTCTTATTATAAAGATAATAGGAGATTCTTCTGGATACATCTTTTCTAATATCTACATAAAATAGATTTATATCACCAACATGATAATTTTTCGTTCTATATAAAATTGATCCAGGAAATTTAGGGTGTGAAATCCATAGAGCATTTCCTTCAGCCTTAGCATTTTGTGTATGATAGAATATTTTATTAAAATTATATAAAACTGCCCCCTTTTGGTTTTCACTCAATACCAAGGAATTATCCGTTTTCCAGTTAATAGGATTTACAACCGCAATTGATGTATCAAAGTGATTTATGATTGAATCTTTAAAATCTTCCCTATAAGTTCTCCATGTATTATAACATCCTATTTGTGTTGAATCTTCACAAGGTTGTAATACCTCATACATGTTTTTCTTTACACCCATTCCAACCAAATAGGCACATACTAATTTTTGA
This sequence comes from Chitinophagaceae bacterium, assembly GCA_947447005.1. Lineage (GTDB taxonomy): Bacteria > Bacteroidota > Bacteroidia > Chitinophagales > Chitinophagaceae > Pollutibacter. The sequence goes on along the minus strand of CANFHO010000028.1, from coordinate 11,892 downwards.
GACAAAGTTTTATTATCAAAATATTCTTTTAATAAACGCATAGCGTGTGTTGTACCCTGACTATGCGACGCTATAATAATTGGACGGCCATTGTTTTCATATTTCAAATAATATTCAAACGCTTTTTTAACATCGCTGTATGCAAGATTAAATGCATTATATTTTTGAATCGAATCTTTTACGAAATACATATTAATATGGGCCTGTCTATATCTGGGCGCATATACGCGTGCATTTTCATTAAAAACAGATGCTTGATACAATATGGCTGAATAATCAGTTTTATAGTTTATTACAGAATCGTCGATTTTGGCATTTTTGTAAATAGTATCTTTTAATTCTGTAAGTGTTGTAGGGTGTATATAAAATACATCTACGGTTTTCTCTTCAATTTCACCCCTCAGTGGTTTAGGTATACTATCTGAAGGATCCCATTTTTTAGGATTTGCAGCCCAATAATCTAAATTAGAATAATCCGGTACCCCTGTTTCACTTTTAAAATTTTGTTCTCCTCTATATGCTACAATTTTGGATGAACAACTATATAGTACATTCACCCCTAGAAGTAATGTAAATATTGGTTTAATCGATTTCATAATATTTCGAAATTATGATGCTATTTATTATCTTAATCCTTTTTTTGTTTTATTTAGGAAAAATTTAATTTTAGATAACTATTTATTACCCATTTTGTTCAAATCCCACTTTTGATTTATAAGCGTCACATCCCCTTTTTGCGTGCTGTTTTCATCCATAGTCTTACCGCTTTTGGTGGACCTTTGAGTCATTTGGGATTGATGTCACGTTCATTTGTTGAAAACCGCAAAGATTTAACGCAAAAGGAACTGTTGGATATAAATGCTTTTTGTCAGTTATTACCCGGGGCTACTTCTACTCAAACACTTACTTTAATAGGTTATAAAAGAGGTGGTGTCAGCTTGGCCCTTCTTACTTTACTGATCTGGATTACTCCGGCTTTTTTGATCATGTCTGCATTGTCTTTTTTAATACATATCAATGGTTATAATCCACATAAAGGAGTTTTCAAATTCATACAACCCATGGCCATTGGATTCCTTTTGTTTGCAGCTGTCAATACTACAAGATTTTTAAAAAGTTACATTGGTTTTATCATTTCTATTTTATCAGCCGTTTTCACGTATTTCTTTTTTAAATCTCCTTGGATTTTTCCTATTGTTTTTATCCTATCCGCAACCATATCCGGCTTTCTAGAAAAACAAATTTTGACTCCAGTCGTATATAAGCAAAAGAGGGTCAAATGGTTCTATTTTATTTTTTTCGCTTTCTTATTCATTTCCAGCGGTGTACTATCAGAAAAAGCCCGTACCGAAAATTGGAAAAACAGAACACCATTTAATTTATTCGAAAATACTTACCGATTTGGCAGCATAGTTTTTGGAGGTGCAGATGTACTCATTCCTATGATGTATGAACAGTATGTGGCAAGACCCGAATCAAAACAAGTTAAAGAGACAAACAACTCTGTCATAAAATTAGACAGAAATGTTTTTTTAACAGGAGCAGGTTTTGTTAGGGCTATACCCGGACCATCATTTACCATTGCAAGCTTTGTAGGTGGAACCACCATGTCCAACCACTCCGTTATGCTTCAGTTGCTTGGATGCTTTATTGGTACCCTTGGTATATTCATTCCGAGTTTTTTACTGATTATGTTTTTTTATCCTTTATGGGAAAACCTACATCGATTCCAAACATTACAACGAATCATGTTGGGTATCAATGCAGCTGTAGTAGGGATTATGTTTGCCAGTTTAATATTTCTTACTATTGATATTGTCAAACCAATTCTGATGGAATCAACAATCAACATAGCTCTTTTTTCCGGAGTACTTTTGATTACTTTTTTTCTTCTCAGATTTACCAAAGTGTCTGCACCGATTTTGGTTTTAGGTACATTATTATTAGGAGCACTTTTATAAAGTTTATATATTCTTTTCCTTCGCTTTGTAAAAGTTGTTTTGTTGTATATCCTCCATTACATTATCTGGTACGAAATATCTAATAGATTTTCCTTCACGTATCATTTTTCTAACCATGGATGCTGATATTTCCAGAAGCGGCGCCTTCGTTTCTACAAGATTTTTTATTGGTAAAGACCTGTTAATTGGAAAGCCGGGTCTTTCATATACATATACTGGATATCTATCCATGATGAGATTAGAGTTTTTCCATTTATCTAAATTCATCAAACTATCGCTTCCCATGATGATCGCAAATTCGTGCTGCGGATATTTTTCTTCTAAATAGGTGAGTGTGTTAATGGTATAGGAAGGCCTCGGTAAATGAAATTCGATATCTATTGCTTTAATTGACAAATCCTGCTCTGCAGCAATTTTCACGAGGTGTAATCTTTCGTATTCGTTAAGCAAAGATTGATTTGTCTTAAAGGGATTTTGTGGCGATACCACCATCCACACCTGCTCCAAGTCTGTATGTTGTCTCATGAAGCTCGCAATAATCATATGTCCATTGTGAACCGGGTTAAATGAGCCGAAATACAATCCAATTTTCATAAACTATTGATAATCAATAAATTAATACCTATATTTCTACTATGATGGTTTCAGCCTCATTTATTCTTAAACTTACCTGATATCCGGCTACCATTACTGAGATAGGGTCTCCGAGTGGTGCAATCTGTTCTACTGTAATTTCCTCTCCTTGCAAGAACCCCATTTCCATTAATTTTAAAACCAGTTCTTCGTCTTCTAATGAAACGATCACCGCTTTACTACCTACCGCTAGTTCTGAAAGTTTTTTCTGCATCTTCTTGATTCTTGGGACTGCAAAGCTAATTCCCTTAAGTGTATTTCTTGTAATTTTATGTAAGAACTATGACAGATATTCAATTCTTTTATCTCCAGCCATTGCCTTCATTCCGAAACAGGAATAAGCTCAAAACCTTTTTATTTAACCAGGCCATTAAAGCAGGCCGTCCCATTGATTCTTTAAACATCATTTTTTGTGATGATGAATATCTTCTTTCAATAAACAAGCAGTTTTTGCAACACGACTACTACACAGATATAATCACTTTTGATCTTACTCCTACAAAGAAGGGACCCATTCAATCAGAGATATATATTAGCATTGATCGGGTAAAGGAGAATGCCTTATCACATTCAACCTCTTTCACCCTGGAGCTGCACAGGGTTATTTTCCATGGACTCCTTCACTTATTGGGCTATAAAGACAAGACTTCCAAGGATGAAAAATTGATGAGATCAATGGAAGACCATTTGCTTTCTGAATATTTTATCTGATGATTGCTAAAATGGTTTACTAAGTTGAGGAGATTTGATTGATTGAACTAGAGTTAAACCAACATCTTTAACTGGATATAACTTCTTTATTGCTTTTTGCTTTACTCACTCAAACACCTTCCCCCCAACTTCTTCAACTGCTTCAACTTCTCATATTCCACAGATAACAATCAACCAGCGAAGCCGGTTGCTTTGGGGTATAGTACTATGTTATTCTCTTTCCAGCATCCTTTTTCTCCATTTTTTCCACCACTCTAATCCTACATTTTTCTTTCAATCCTCCACCCTTTCCCTATCTCATGCTTTCCACAACCATTTCAACCCTCGAATAACAATGTTCCACGTGGAACATCAGATAGAATAACCTGGTGTTTGGAGATGAATAACCCTTTCTGCTCCTCCACTATTCCACCTTTCCACCTCTTTGTTTTCCCATGTCATGTCCCAGGTAGAATATCAGATTAAATAACCTGGTGTTTGGAGATGAATAACCCTTTCTGCTCCTCCACAATTCCACCTTTCCACCTCTTCGGTTTCCCATGTTCCACGTGGAACATCAGATTGAATAACCCGTGTTTGGAGATGAATAACCCTTTCTGCTCCTCCACTATTCCACATTTCCACCTCTTCGGTTTCCCATGTTCCACGTGGAAAATCAGATTGATTAACACGGTCTGGAGATGAATAACCCTTTCCACTTCTCCACTCTTCTACCATTCCACCTCTCCACTATTCCACCTTTCCACTATTCCACTTCTCCACTCTTTCACCTTTCCACCATCTCCACTATCTTTGCAGCATGTTTCCAAAGTATGATGTAATAGTTGTTGGTGCAGGACATGCAGGCTGTGAAGCTGCTGCTGCTGCCGCTAATATGGGAAGCAAGGTCCTTTTGATTACAATGAACCTGCAGACCATTGCCCAAATGAGTTGTAATCCTGCTATGGGTGGAATTGCCAAGGGACAAATAGTGAGGGAGATAGATGCACTTGGGGGATATTCCGGTATAGTTACCGACCAAACCATGATCCAATTCAGGATGTTGAACAGGTCTAAGGGTCCTGCTATGTGGAGCCCCAGGGCACAAAGTGATAGAATGTTGTTCTCTCAAAGATGGAGGGAGTTATTAGAGGGTACACCGAATCTATCCTTTTATCAGGACATGGTACATGGGTTGATAGTGAAAGATGGGAGATGTAAGGGGGTTATCACTGGGTTGGGACATGAGATTGAGGCAAGTACAGTGGTGTTAACGAATGGAACATTTCTAAATGGTATTATTCATATCGGAGAGAAACACTTTGGTGGTGGTCGTATGGCTGAGAAAGCTGCTACTGGTATCACAGAACAACTGGTTGAATTAGGGATGGAAAGTGACCGATTGAAAACGGGAACACCGCCAAGGATTGATGGACGGAGTTTGGATTATTCCAAAATGGAGGAACAAAAGGGGGATGAGGAGATTGTAGGATTTTCTTATCTAGATATTGAGCGCATCAAGCCTGAAAAACAAAGGAGCTGTTGGATTGCATATACAAGCCAGACTGTACACGATACCCTAAAGACGGGTTTCGATAGGAGTCCGATGTACGCAGGAAGAATAGAAGGAACGGGACCAAGGTATTGTCCAAGTATAGAAGACAAGATCAATCGCTTTGCTGAAAGGGACAGGCATCAGTTGTTTGTTGAACCTGAAGGTTGGAATACGGTAGAGATTTACCTGAATGGATTTTCAACATCTCTACCTGAAAGTGTACAATACAAGGCACTCACGCAAATTCCTGGATTTGAAAATGTTCGTATGTTCAGACCTGGATATGCCATTGAATATGATTATTTTCCACCTCATCAACTTCATTACTCATTGGAAACCAAGAAGTTAAGTGGTTTGTTCTTCGCTGGACAAATCAATGGCACCACTGGTTATGAGGAAGCTGCTTGTCAGGGTTTGATGGCTGGAATCAATGCACACAACGCTGCGTACGATAAAGAACCACTGATTCTCAAAAGAAGTGATGCATATATTGGAGTCTTGATAGATGATCTGATTACCAAAGGAACGGAAGAGCCGTATAGGATGTTTACATCCAGGGCAGAGTTCAGGACTTTATTGCGACAAGACAATGCTGATTTGAGATTGACCGAGTTGGGATATGAAATTGGTTTGGCAAAAGAGGAAAGGTTTCAGCAATTGATACAGAAAAAGGAAAATGTATCAAAAATCATGGAGCGGTTTTCAGAAATATCTGTTGAGCCATCAACAGTTAATGCCTACTTTGAGTCTGTAGGATCTGCTGCATTGAATCAGAAACAAAAGCTTTCTCAATTGGTGTTGCGACCGGGTGTAGGAGCAAAAGATTTAATCAAACATATTGCAGGTCTGGATAAGGAATTTGCTACATTCAATGATTTGGAAATTGAGCAAGCAGAGATCCAGATGAAATATGATGTGTATATCGGAAAAGAAAAAGAAATGGTGGAACGAATGTCGCAGATGGAAGATCTGGAAATTCCAATCACATTTGACTATGATCGGGTTCAGGCGATCGGTAACGAAGCAAAAGAAAAACTGAAAAGAATACAACCCAGAACGTTGGGACAAGCTTCACGTATTTCAGGAATCAATCCGAGTGATGTTCAGATATTGATGGTCTATATGGGTAGATAATCAATTAACTTCAGAAAAGAATTACTGCAAATGACAACATATAGTGCATCGGAGATCATGCAAGTTTTTCCTTTATTTGAACAGTCGCTTGCCAGATTCATTCACGAGCATGGCGAAAATGCTGAATTCAAAACAGGTGAAATGATGATGCGCCCGGGTCAATTTTTCAAATATGCTATGTTGATCGTAAAGGGTCGGGTTAAATTATACAGGGAAGGAGAAGAAGGTGAAGAATATTTCATGTATTTTTTGGAGAAAGGAGATGCATGTGCATTGAGTATGTTATGTATGGCCAGAAACCAGGCCAGCAGTATCATGGCTGTTGCTATGGAAGAGACTGAAGTTATGATGATACCAATCCAGTATATGGATACACTCATGAAAAATCATCCAACCTGGTATCATTTTGTCATAGAAACATATCGTTCAAGATTTGAAGAGTTGCTGTCGGTTATTGATCAGATTGCATTCAAAAATATGGATGAAAGAATTGAATGGTATTTGAAAAGGCAAGCTGCTACATTGGGGAATGATCTTACATTAACCCATCAACAAATTGCAAGTGATATCAATTCTTCCAGAGAAGTGGTTTCAAGATTATTGAAGAAGATGGAAAAGTCTGGAAAGATTTCCATGGAACGTAATATTATTCATTGGCGGGATTGATTCCATTCAACGTTTGAACATGCGTGATAAATATCACTTTGAAAATTAATTCTTTCATACAATTTTGTGGATATTTAATATTATGCATATAGCGGGATATTTAGCATCATTGCTCATTGGGGTTTCACTTGGAATGATTGGGGGCGGAGGTTCTATTTTAACAGTTCCCGTTTTGGTATATCTTTTTGCAGTTGAGCCAGTGATTGCTACAGCCTATTCACTTTTTATTGTTGGTACAACCAGTTTGATTGGAGCCATTCCAAAATATAGAAAAGGATTGGTAAATGTAAAAACCGCTATCGTATTTGGCACGCCATCTATTCTTTCTGTATATCTCACCAGAAGATTTGTTGTTCCTGCCATCCCGAATCAAGTTTTTTCAATCGGCAGAGTAGAGATTACCAAACCCTTATTTTTCATGCTTGTCTTTGCAATTCTGATGGTCATTGCATCTTATACCATGATCAAAGGAAAAAAGGATGAAGAAGAATTGCCTCATGAACAAGTATTCAATTATCCTGTCATCATAGTTGAAGGATTGGTTGTGGGTTTACTTACGGGAATTGTTGGTGCAGGAGGAGGATTTTTGATTATACCCGCATTGGTGATTTTAAGCAAACTTCCAATGAAACAAGCAATAGGAACTTCATTGGTGATTATCGCTGCAAAATCATTGATTGGATTTATGGGTGACTTATCGCACACGACCATGCATTGGTCTTTATTGATGTCTGTAACTCTTTTGGCCGTTGTGGGTATTTTTATTGGTGACAGATTTTCAAAGAATATGAATGCTCTTTTATTGAAAAGAGTTTTTGGATGGTTTGTATTGATATTGGGTATTTATATCATCGTAAAAGAACTTTTTTTAAAATAAGTTTTAAATTCACAAACAAGATCAACTAACTATGAAAATTGAACAGATATATACCGGATGTTTGGCACAAGGCGCCTATTATATTGAAAGTGAAGGTGAGGCTGTTGTTATAGATCCCCTCAGAGAAATCAGTTCATATCTTGAAAAAGCCAATCACGACAACGCCAAAATAAAGTATGTTTTTGAAACACATTTTCATGCAGATTTTGTTTCTGGTCATGTGGACTTGGCAAAGGTAACTGGAGCAAGCATCGTTTTTGGACCTACAGCCCACCCAGATTTTCCGGCACATGTGGCAACCGATGGAGAAAAGTTTACCGTCGGAAAACTCACCATTGAATTATTACATACGCCAGGACATACCATGGAATCGAGTTGTTATTTATTAAGAGATGAACATGGAGTTGAAAAGGCATTATTTTCCGGTGATACTCTTTTTATAGGTGATGTAGGAAGACCAGATCTTGCACAAAAGGCCGCAAGTATGACTCAGGATGATTTGGCTGGAATGTTGTTTGATTCACTTAGAACCAAAGTGATGATATTACCTGATGATGTGGTTGTTTATCCTGCACATGGAGCCGGTTCAGCATGTGGTAAGAATATGAGTAAAGAAACTACAGACCTGCTGGGAAATCAGAAAAAGTTCAATTATGCTTTGAGGGCAAATATGACAAGAGCAGAATTTGTAAAAGAGGTTACAGATGGTTTGGTGGCACCGCCGCAATATTTTCCCTTGAATGTTATGTTGAACAAAAAAGGTTACGATAGCATTGATGAAGTTTTAACCAGAGGTCAGCATGCTTTGTCGCCTGCAGCATTTGAATTGGCTGCAAATGAAACCGGAGCATTGCTTTTAGACACCCGAGATCCTCAGGTTTTTGCACAAGGTTTTATTCCCAATTCAATTAATATCGGGATAGATGGAAGTTTTGCCCCATGGGTTGGAACCATGATTCCGGATATTAAACAACAAATCCTGATCATTGCAGAAATGGGAAGGGAAAAAGAAGTGGTAACAAGGTTGGCCCGAGTAGGATATGATTATTGTATTGGGTATTTGGAAGGAGGATTCGATTCATGGAAAAATGCAGGAATGGAAGTGGATTCAATCAAGTCAATTAGTGTTGATGAATTATCAGAATTGGTTAACCATGACCCAACCATTCACATCATTGATGCGAGGAAAGAAAGTGAATATATTTCTGAGCACATCAAAAATGCCGAAAACGCACCACTTGATTTTATAAACGAAAGCGCAAAAAAAATAGACCCCAACAAAACCTATTATGTGCACTGTGCAGGTGGGTATCGATCCATGATTTTTGCTTCAACTTTAAGAGCGAGGGGCTATAATAATCTAATTGATATAAAAGGTGGATTTAAATCCATAAAAGAGCATGGTGGTTTCGATCTAACTGATTATGTTTGTCCTACGACCCTGCTATAAAAATGGTCGTTAACATATGGCGCATATAATTGAGTTGATCAAACAACCCTGGCCTTGGTATGTATCCGGACCACTGATTGGGTTGATGGTTCCTTTGTTATTGATTACGGGAAACAAGCGATTTGGAATTTCATCTTCGATGAGGCACATCTGTGCAGCAACGTTTCCTTCATCATCATCTTTTTTTCAATATGATTGGAAGAAAGAAATATGGAATTTGATTTTTGTCTTTGGTGTGTTTCTTGGTGGTATCATTACCATGTTGTATTTAAAAGATGATTCACCAATTGTGGTTGATCCTCGATTGATAAGTGAGTTGTCTACATATGGTATCACTGATTACAACAGTATCATACCCGAACAACTGTTCAGTTGGAATGCATTGCATTTTCCCAGAACGATTATATTAATATGTGTTGGAGGATTTCTTGTTGGTTTTGGAACAAGATATGCAGGAGGGTGCACATCAGGTCATTCGATTATGGGTATATCTATGTTGCAATTGCCATCCCTGATTGCAACCATTTGTTTTATGGTTGGTGGTTTCATTATGGCCAATCTGATTCTTCCATTTATTTTATCACTTTGATTGATCAACATGAAAGAGAATATTAAAGATACAAATATGGATTTTGAAGTGCGATCACTCGATTCCATGTGCATCAATGAAGAAGAAGTAAAAACACCTTCATGGTATAATCTCAAATACCTTGTATTTGGAATGATGTTTGGGATTATCCTGATCAAGTCTGAAGTGATTTCATGGTTTCGTATACAGGAAATGTTTCGACTGCAAAATTTTCATATGTATGGTGTGATTGGTTCTGCAATTGCAGTTGGTGTGATTTCAGTTTTTATCATCAAAAAATTAAACATCAAAACCATACAAGGAGAGGAAATCCATTTTCCCGAAAAGCCTTTTAATAAAGGCATCGTGATTGGTGGTTTGTTGTTTGGTTTTGGATGGGCAATGACAGGAGCTTGTCCAGGTCCGCTCTATGCCCAACTTGGTTATGGATCAACGGTTACATTGGTAACTATTTTCATGGCGATACTTGGAACCTGGGTATATGGAATCATCAGAAATAAACTTCCACATTAAAGATTGAAAGAGTGAAAAAAATTAACCAATGCATTACATATGTTTTCATTCTTTCGTTAGCCATTTCCTGTAATACAGTTGTTGAAGAAAAAAAGCAGGAAGAATCTGAGTGGCGTGGTTGGAATAAATACCAAATCAAACAAGAAGATACACTTGCCCGATATGGCAGGGAGCTGATAGAAAACACATCATATTATCTCGGGCCCCAAGGTAAGGTTGCTCAAATCACGAATGGCATGAATTGTCAGAATTGTCACCTTGATGGTGGAACCATTCCTTGGGGTAATAATTATAGTGCAGTAGTGCCAACCTATCCTAAGTTTCGAGACAGGAGTGGTACATTGGAATCAATTGAAAAAAGAGTGAATGATTGTTTACAAAGAAGCCTGAATGGTAAACCTATTGATTCATTGTCGAAAGAAATGCGAGCCATTGTTGCATATATGCATTGGATTGGAGATGAGCTTCCCAAAGATAAAAAACCCAAAGGGTCTGGATTGTTAGAGTTGAAATATTTGGATAGGGCTGCCGATCCGGATAAGGGATCCATTGTGTATGAGAAAAAATGTGTAACCTGTCATGGTTCGAATGGAGAAGGAAAACCAAATGAAATCGGAGGATATATGTATCCGCCATTATGGGGCTCGCATAGTTATAATATTGGAGCGGGATTGTATAGGTTGTCGAGGTTTGCCGGATATGTAAAAGCAAACATGCCGTTTTTGCAAGCAACATATAAAAACCCAGTTTTATCTGATGAAGAAGCATGGGATGTAGCCGCATTTGTAAACAGCAGACCCAGACCTTCAAAAGATCTTACAGGAGATTGGCCCAACATTGGAAAAAAACCTGTCGATCATCCATTTGGTCCTTTCAAAGATGGTTTTGATGAAACACAACATAAGTTTGGTCCTTTCAAAGAAATTGTGGAGTATAGGAAAAGAGAAACGGGGAAACGGTGAATTGGGAAAACGGTGAAACGGGGAATTGGAGAAACCGTAAATTGGAGAAACAGTTTAAAAATATATCATGAAAAAAATTCTATTCAGCTTTGTCATTGCGATGTCTGTTTTTAGTGCAGCATTTTCACAAGAAAAAAAATTGAAAGTGGTTTGGGATGTAGCCGATGCGGATACAGCAACAACTGCAGGCGTTTTTCGTCAGGTGAATAATGCGCTTTCATTGGTTCCTGATTTGGAAATCGAAGTTGTATTTCATGGTCCTGCCATTTATAATATGGTAAAGGACAGTACTGTTTTTGCATCCAGGATTGTTATTGCAAAACAAAAAGGTGTTCAACTATCTGTTTGTAATAATTCCATGAAGCGATTGAAAGTAGATGCATCTCAATTGGTACAAGAAGCAGGTGTTGTTCCAAGTGCAGTGGTAGAGTTGATCAAAAGACAAGCTGAGGGTTGGAGTTATTTGAAGGCCGAATAAAAGGGACAAGGCACGAGCTACAAGGGACAAGGCACAGGGCACGAGGCACAAGGAACAGCCTTTTAACAGCCAGGCACAGGGGACAGGTCACAAGGAATACAAAGGTAAACTTGTAACTTTTTCCTGGCTGTTACTCGTGCCTTGTGCCCTGTCCCCTGTGCCTGGCTGTTCCTAGTGCCCTGTGCCTGGCTGTTAAAAGGCTGTTTCTTATTGCTTTTTAATTTTCGGATCTATAAATTCCCAGTCTAATACAGTTGGGTGTTGGTGTTCGCGTTTGGCGATGGTTTCAATTTGTTTGATGATTTCAGGATAGGAAGAAGCAAGATTGTTTTTTTCAAACATATCGGTTGACAAATCATAGAGTTCCCAGGCACCCATAGGATT
>CANFHO010000027.1 GCA_947447005.1 Chitinophagaceae bacterium | reverse complement strand
TCTTGTTTTAAATTAATAACACACGTAAAATAGTGATAAAAGCAATTAAACTGTGCATTTAGAACAGTAAAATAAATGAGGATGTAAATGAATAATTAATTATTTTAGAACTTTCAAGTAATCAATCAATTAAATAACTGCTATGAGTTTATTTAGAAGAAAATCACTGGATCTCTTGCTATCACAAGCGGATGATTCGGAAAAGGGTCTCAAAAGGACATTGGGAGCCGGCAATCTGATTGCATTGGGCATTGGAGCCATCATTGGTGCAGGTCTTTTTGTTAGAACTGCTGCAGCAGCTGGTCAAGCTGCAGGACCAGGTGTAACACTTTCATTTATTGTGGCTGCTGTTGGTTGTGCATTTGCGGGTCTATGTTATGCTGAGTTCGCATCTATGATTCCTATTGCGGGAAGTGCTTATGCTTATTCATATGTTACCATGGGAGAACTGATTGCATGGATTATTGGATGGGCGCTGATCATGGAGTATGCATTGGGTGCAGCAACTGTTTCCATTGCATGGAGTGAATATTTAAACAAACTGTTAGGAGGACAGATACCTTATGAATGGTGCCATTCTCCATTTGAAAGCTTTACAGATTCAGCAGGAATTTTGCATCAGGGTATGATAAATGCCCCGGCATTGATTATCCTTCTTATGTTAACTTTGCTCCTCATAAAAGGAACACAAGAATCGGCAACGGTAAATGCAATCATTGTGTTTATCAAAGTTGCAGTGGTTTTGATCTTCATTGCCATTGGATGGAAGTTCATCAAGCCTGAAAATTATGTTCCTTATTTGATTCCTGAAAACACACCTCCAGTTCTCGATAATGCAGGCAAAGTCATTGCCGACTATAGCGGTTGGAATAAGCATGGTTGGGGGGGTATTCTTGGTGGTGCCGGTATTGTATTCTTTGCCTTCATCGGTTTTGATGCAGTTTCCACAGCCGCACAAGAAGCTAAAAATCCGAAAAGGGATATGCCAATCGGAATCCTTGGGTCATTGGTTGTTTGTACGATACTTTATATTTTATTCGGTCACGTTTTGACTGGAGTGGCAAACTGGAAAGACTTTGTTGATCCTGAAAAAGGACGTGAGGCATCTGTGGCATATGCCATCACCACCGGTATGCCCGGATATGGTTGGTTGGCTACAGCAGTTACAGTAGCTATCCTAGCAGGCTTCTCATCTGTAATTCTTGTCATGTTGATGGGCCAAAGCAGAATATTTTACACAATGAGTAATGATGGTCTCATACCGAAAGCTTTTGGTGATCTTCATCCAAAATACAAAACTCCATATAAAGCGAATGTCATTCTGTTTGTTTTTGTAGGACTCTTTGCTGCATTTGTGCCAGGCCACGTTGCTGGAGACTTAACAAGTTTCGGTACTCTCTTTGCATTTGTTTTGGTGAGTATAGGTGTTTGGATTTTACGTGTTAAAGCTCCAAATCTCGAAAGACCATTTAGGGCTCCTATTGCCCCAGTAGTAAGTGTTTTAGGAGCATTGATTTGTATCCTAATGATCATCGGCTTAGACAACCAAACCCTTAAAGTAGCATTTGGATGGATGATTTTGGGACTCGTTGTTTATTTCTTATACAGCAAGAAACACAGTAAGCTTAATCAACAATAAATTTAAAAAAATAAAAGCGAATCCCGGATGGTCAACTATCCGGGATTTTTTTTACACCTCAGTTAACCTTAATTTTGTAAGCCCAAAACCTACACTCAATTTAACTCTATACCATGGGAAGGATATTTGAAGTAAGAAAGTCGACCATGTTTGCCCGTTGGGACAGAATGGCCAAGCAGTTCACGCGTATTGGAAAAGAAATTGCCATTGCCGTGAAGGCAGGTGGTCCTGATCCAAATACCAACCCAGCTTTGCGTCGTTGTTTCCAGAATGCAAAAAGTGTGAACATGCCTAAGGACCGTGTAGAGGCGGCAATCAAACGTGCCACAGGCAAGGAGATGGAAAATTTCGAGGAGATCCTTTACGAAGGTTATGGAACAGGTGGCGTGGCAATTTTGGTGGAAACTGCCACCGATAACCATGTTCGTACCGTTGCCAATGTAAAATCTCATTTCAATAAAGGCAATGGCGCCATGGGTACAAGTGGAAGCGTTAGCTTTCAATTCAAAAAAATGGGTGTTTTCAAACTGAAAAATGAAGGTTTGAATCCAGAAGACCTGGAATTGGAATTGATAGATTTTGGTTTGGAAGAACTGGGCGAAAGCACCACAGATGAGGGTGTTGAAGTGCTTGTGATTCGTTGTGCCTTCAATGATTTCGGCAATATGCAAAAAGCATTGGAAGAAAAAAACTTCACGCCATTGAGCGCCGAAGTGGAATGGATTCCTACAACCCTTGTTGAACTGGATGAAGAAAAAGCCCAGGAAGTATTGAAATTAGTAGACAAACTAGAACAAGACGAAGACGTACAAAAGGTCTTCCATAACTTGAAGTAAGCAATTACTTCGCTCAATAAAACTTACTATGCACAATGTAGAAAAGAACATTGTGTTCTACGATGGAAACTGCTTGCTATGCAGCAGAGCAATACGTGTGTTGCTTAAACTTGATAAAAAAAAGGTTTTGTTTTTCTCTCCATTGCAGGGAAAATGTATCAAGAGTATTGAAAATAAACACTTCATCAAAAATACAGACAGCATCCTTTTTTGGGATGGGATAGAACTCCTTCACAGTTCAAATGCCTTGATTGCCATTATAAAAGCAATCAATTTTCCCAAACTTATGATTGGGTTCATACATTTATTTCCAACTAGATTGTTGGATAGTATTTACAATTTCATATCAAGAAATCGTATTCGCTTTTTTGGCAAAAACAAAGAATGTTTTATGATTCAGGGAGATGAGAAAAAAAGATTTTTAGAATAGCAACTTTTATTCAGAGGCAACCTCTTGAACTATTTTGATAATATCCTCTACATTGGGTTTAGAAAAATAATCACCATCACTACCATATGCTGGACGATGTGATTTTGAGCAAAGAATACGTGGTGTTGCATCTAACAATCGATATCCACCTTGTTTTTCAATCACTTCAGAGAACATAAAGGATGTGGCTCCGCCTGGAACATCTTCATCGATAAAAACAATTCTATTTGTTTTTTCTAAAGATTTACTAATGAGATGATTTGTGTCAAAAGGCAGTAAGGTTTGTATATCGATAATCTCACAACTTATATTCAGTGATTGAAGTATTGCAGCGGCCTCCATTACAATCCTTAGTGTAGAACCATAAGATACAAGTGTTATATCCGTGCCTTCTTGAATGGTTTCAGGCACGCCAAATGGAATAATATAATCTGTTAAGTTAGAAGGCAATTTTTCCTTCAATCGATAGCCATTCAAACATTCAATTACCAATCCTGGATTCTTTCCTGCAAGTAACGCATTATAGAACCCTACTGCCTGCACCATATTTCTGGGAACACAAACATTAAACCCTTTCAGTGCATTGATAATGAGCCCCATTGGCGAGCCACTATGCCATATGCCCTCCAATCGATGTCCCCTTGTTCTAACAATAATGGGTGCTATCTGTTTACCTGCAGTTCTGTAATGTAGAGTTGCAACATCATCACTCAATACCTGCAATCCATATAAAAGATAATCCAGATATTGAATTTCAGCAATGGGCCTCAATCCTCTCATGGACATACCTGTTCCTTGTCCCATGATGGTAATTTCCCTGATGCCAGTATCAAAGATTCTGTTTACCCCATGCTTTTGCTGAAGACCTGCAAAACCTTGATTCACATCACCAATATTACCCAAATCCTCGCCAAAGGCCACTACAAATGGATTTTTCTCAAAGAGTTCATCAAAGTATTTGTTTAGAACTTCATATCCATTAAGGATGGGCGAGTCTTCTTGATAATGTGCTGCTGTAATATCAGCAGGTAATAAGGGCTGATGGTTTTCAATATGTAAATGCGAATTGTATAAACCTTTGTTTTCTGCAATCAATTCATTGTAATAATGAGCAGCCGTGGCAGTTACTGTAGCGTCAGCACAGATTGCAATACATCGCATCAGCGCACTCATAACATCTCTTCTAAAAGGGACTGAATTATCTGAAAGTTCTTTATGAATAGAGAGAATTTCATCAAACTTGCTGGTTTCTCTTGCAATATCAGCTATAACAGCTAATGCCTTTTCCTTTTGAAGCAGGATGGGCGACTGATACATTTTCCATGTTTCTACCCTGGCAGCAGAAACTTCAATCCTGACTTTATCTTCAATTTCAGACAAATCTTCTTCATTGGCAAGTTCATTTTCGATGACCCAAGTTCTCATTTGAGCCAGACAGTCCCAAGTCCTTTCCCAATGCAATCTTTCTGGAGATTTATATCTTTCATGGCTTCCTGAAGTTGAATGTCCCTGTGGCTGAGTGAGTTCTTCCACATGAAATAGAATAGGAACATGCTCATTTCGGGCAATACTGATTCCTTCTTCAAAAATTTCGCACAAACTTGCGTAATCCCATCCTTTAACGCGATATATTATGATCCCGTTGGTATATTCCGACTTTTCAAATCCAGCCAATGCTTCAGAAATAGAGGCCTTTACTGTTTGGAGTTCCTTTGGCACTGAAATACCATATCCATCATCCCAAACGAATACAGCCAAAGGCACCTGGTTAACAGCAGCAGCATTCATGGTTTCCCAAAAATGACCTTCAGAAGTTGAGGCATCTCCTATCGTACAAAAGCACACTTCATTGCCATTATTGGAGAGTCCTGTATGATTTTTCAATTCAGGAACTGACCTGAAAATTTTCGATGCATATGCCAACCCTAAAGCTTTAGGCATTTGACCAGCCGTTGGCGCCAACCCTGCGGCAAGATTCTTTCTTTCAGAAAGCCTCAAAAATGTACCATCAGTTTCTATAAATGGAGTTGAAAAATGTGCATTCATTTGTCGACCTGCACTATGTGGATCATTTTTCGGGTCAGGATCTGCATATATCTGAGAAAAGAGTTCTGAAATGGTTGCCGCACCTGTAGCTAAAGCAAATGTCTGGTCTCTATAATAACCTGCATAAAAATCACCTGGCAAGAAATACTTTGCCATTGCAACTTGCGGAACTTCCTTTCCATCTCCAAAAATGCCAAATTTCGCTTTTCCGGTAAGCACCTCCTTTCTTCCTAACAGGCTGGCTTGGCGACTTTGGAAGGCAATTGTATAATCGTGGATAACCGCTTTACGGAAGTCCTCAAAGGAGAGGGCAGCGTCCAAACTTGCTTCAGTTGGTCCAGGGTAGTCCATGCGACAAAACTAACCCAAAAATGTTAAAAATGCACGGTGATTGTGCTGAGAACAGGTGAATTTTTCAACAGGTTATTCCAATCAGGGAAACGGAAAGAAGGGGAAACGGAGAATTGAACAATCGGGGCTTGTAGGCCGAAGGCAGAAAACAGTAAAACGAGATTAGGTTAACCAATTGAAAAAATTGCAAATAAAAAAGGCCGTCTTAAAGACGGCCTTCAAATATTTTAAAAGAATTTATTTCTTTTCCAATTTATCGAAATCTGCGGCAGACAAAACTTCACCACTGATTTTCAGCTCAAAAGGAGCATCTACACCTTTAAGCTTTACAAAGATGGTCTTTTCAAAAGGACCAGGAGCAGCAGCATTAAAACCTGCTTTGATCTTATCGTCCTTAGCCTTCATGATTGGTTGTTGTGGCCATGTTGGGGTTGTACAACCACAAGATGCGCTTGCCGTTTCAACAATCAGATTTTCGGCGCTAATATTAGTGAATTGAAAATCATGTGTAACTGGTACACCTTGCTTGATTTTACCAAAATTGAATTTTATTTCCTTGAATTTAATAACGTCTTCAGCCTTCTTTGCAGTGTTTTGAGCGAAAGCTCCAAAACCAACAGAAAGTACCATTAACGACAAAAGAATCTTTTTCATTTTTCTTGTTTTATTATTAGGTTAAAGTTAGTGAAATTCGTTGATATTATTGCCCTTCAGCTCTCTTAAACCCCTGTTAAAAGGCGCCGGTTGCTCTGGGGTTTTCCAGACATTTCCTTTTATCATCAATACCTCATTTGAACCTTTTGAAAGTTGTATGCTGATTGATTTTTCAAAAACGCCCAATGACTCGGCGTTAAAGCCTACTTTTATGACCGATGATGTGCCAGACTTTATTGGATCAAGACTCCATTCTGGTGTTGTACATCCACAGGAAGCCTGCACTTGATTAATTTTTATATCTGCATCAGAGATATTGGTAATTTTAAATAGATGACTCACAGGCTTTCCCTGAGGTATTCGGCCAAAATCATAGACCAACTCCTCCATTTTTACCATTCGGGTAGGGTTTTCAACTGTTTGGGCAGTACCCACTAAGGGTAAATTAAAAAGAAATAGTATAAATATTTTACGCATTTGCATCTAATTATTTAACGAAAAACGAATATAGTTATTGTTTTTCTTCATCTAAGACATACCCACTAAAACATCCTTGCAGCTGTTTTACCCGCGGCATTCAATCCTATTCATTAAATTTGTGGATGCTCAATCCATCTCAAAGGGGTAATATAATGCCCGCATCGCCTATCAGAAAATTGGTTCCTTTTGCAGAAGCTGCAAAAAAGAAAGGAATAAAAGTGCATCATCTCAATATCGGACAACCTGATATTGAAACGCCTCCTTCAATTTTGGATGCAGTCAAACATTCCAATATTAAAATCCTGGAATATTCCCATAGTGCAGGCAATGAATCATATAGAAAGAAGCTGGTTGAATATTACCATAAAGTGGGGATAGAAATCACCAAAGATCAAATCATAGTTACTGCAGGAGGAAGTGAAGGCATCGTTTTTGCGATGATGAGTTGTTTGGACCAGGGAGATGAAATTATAATTCCTGAGCCATTCTATGCGAACTATAATGGTTTTGCTATTATGGCTGGCGTGAAAATTGTTCCTGTTATATCAGGCATTGAAGATGGCTTTGCTCTGCCACCCATCAGCGACTTTGAAAAGCTGATTGGTCCTAAAACCAAAGCTATACTGATTTGCAACCCCAACAACCCAACAGGATACTTGTATAGCAAAGAAGAAATGGAGGCATTGGAAGATATTTGTCTTCGCAAAAACCTTTTCCTTTTTTCTGATGAAGCCTATAGGGAATTCTCATATAGTGGCGAATATCATAGTGCCATGCATTTGAAGAAGATTCCTGAACAAGTAGTTCTTTTAGACACCATATCCAAAAGATATGCATCTTGTGGGGCCAGAATTGGCGCATTCATAACCAAAAACAAAGCTGTTTATGATGCAGCTATGAAATTTGCACAAGCCAGATTAAGTCCTCCAGGACTTGCTCAAATTCTTGCTGAAGCTGCAGTGGACCTTCCTAATAATTATTTTGATATTCCCAAAGCTGCATATATATCCAGAAGGGATTTACTGATTAAAAGATTAAACAATATTCCAGGAGTTTTTTGTCCCAATCCAGGAGGTGCTTTTTATGCCATTGCCAGATTGCCAATTGACGATAGCGATGTTTTTTGCCAATGGCTGCTAGAATCGTTCAGCTTCCATGGACAAACACTCATGATGGCACCTGCAAGTGGGTTTTACAACACGCCTGGCAAAGGAAAAGACGAAGTAAGACTCGCCTATGTAATCAACAATGAAGATATTAATCTGGCAATGGATTGCCTTGAGGAAGCTTTGAAAGTATATCCTGGAAGGAAGAATGAATGATTACTTTCTATTAATGATCACTACGCCGGTTATCACAAAAAATGCTCCCAACAAAGTTGATGCTTCCACTTGTTCCCCCAAAACAACAACAGATAAGACCAACGCAAATACGGGAATTAAATTATTAAAGATGGAAGTCTTCAAAGGGCCGATTTTTTGTATGCCTTCATAGTACCAAACAAAACCTAATACGGTTCCAAATATTCCCAAATAAGTTACAGCCATCCAAATTTCAGGAGCAACAACCATAGGGAATGGTTCAAATGGAACAAAAAGCAATATCATTGCCCACCCTGTTAATGTAGCCCAGGTTGCGGCTTGCAATGGCTTGATAGTTTTCAAAGCAGTGCCTGCAAAAAATGTATATAAGGCCCATGTTGCAGGACATCCAAGCATAAATGCATCACCCCATTGAAAACCAGAAAGGATATTGCTGTAGTTGCCCCTGGATATGACAACTACAACACCGATCAAAGAAAAAAATAAACCTACCCATTTCCACTTTCCAATTTTTTGTTTTGTTTGAAAGGAAGTGAGGATCATTACAAATGCAGGATTTAAAGCCACCAACAGTGCACCGTGACTTGCAGGAACCAATTTCATTCCATTGAAAAAGAAAAAACTATACCCGAAAATACCCGTCAAACCCAATAGAAATACTTGAAAAAACTGTTTCCTTGATATTAGAAAAAAATTCTTGTCTTGGGCAAGACAAAGTGGTATCATCAGAGACAAAGCAACAACATATCTGAGTGACGCCCCGGTGAAAGGACCAAAAACCTGCGCAGCCATTCTGGTTGCAATGAATGTTCCAGCCCAAAAAAATGCAACCAGAACCAATTTAAAATATACCAAGGCGAGTTTTTTTTGTTCCATCACATTTTTATTAGTGCTTTCATTACTTTCTGACCTGGATAAGATAATCCTTTGAATTCAGATGCAACAACATCAAATTCAAGATAGTGCGTTATCATCTTATGAGGTTGAATCAATCCTTTTGATATGCAATCCATCACAAATGCAAAATCTTTCTTTGTTGCATTTCTGCTGCTCATCAATGTTCCTTCACGTTTATGAAACTCAGGATGACTAACAGATATCTCTTTAAGCTGAAGTCCCACCAGAATATATCTGGCTGCATGCGACATAAGCGAGAATCCATTGTTGATGGCTTGGAGATTGCCTGATGCATCAAACACAACAGAAGGCATTTCTCCCTGGGTAAATGAAACCAATTGCTCTTTAACGTCCTCCTTGGACCCATTTATCACGGTAACTTGAGGAAAATGTTTGGTACAGAAATCAAGTCGGTCCTGATTCATATCCAATAAAACAACATGGGCATTTTTCAATAAAGCAAATTGCACAACACCCATACCAATAGGGCCACCACCTATCACTAAAACATTTTCTCCTTTTTGAATATCAGCCCTCGCTACGGCATGTGCCCCAATTGACAATGGTTCAACCATAGAAAGTTGATCGAAATCCAAATCTGTATTTTTTATCACAATGTCTGATGGAACTTTGAAAAATTCCCTCATCCCACCATCTATATGAACACCACACACTTTAAGTGAACTGCAGCAATTCGTTTTTCCTGCTCTGCAGGCAATACAAACACCACAATGGATGTATGGTATAATTGTTACCATATCCCCAGCAGAGACTCCTGCAGCATCGCCTTCCACATATTCTGCAGCCAACTCATGACCCAATACACGTGGATAAGTAAAAAAAGGCTGGGTTCCATCAAAAGCATGTAAATCAGTACCACAAACACCAATCCGCTTGATTCTTACTATGGAATAACCTGGTTCAATCAATGGCATTTGCTCTTCAGCATATATAAAACTTCCTGGCTCTACACAGATTAACGATTTCATAAAATCAATTATTCTATGAAAGTACTCAAAGACGATGAAAATTCGCATTCATGACTTAAATTCAATGCAGATAAAACTTGATAGATGAAAAATTATTTACTCCTTCTCTCCTTTTTATGTTTCAGATTATTTGCAGATTCACAAGTGTCAAAAATGCCCGCATATCCGTTGGTAACACATGACCCATATTTTAGCATATGGTCCTTTACAGACAAATTAAATGAATCAGTTACTCGACATTGGACTGGAACAGATAATGCATTGATTGGAATCATAAAGGTTGATGGAACTACATATCGCTTCCTGGGAGAAAACAATACCCCCAGTACAAAAATCATTTCTACAGGTGAAGACATGCCAGTTGATTGTAAATACACAGAAGAAATTCCAGATGCAAATTGGTATCAATTTTCCTTCAATGATCAACATTGGAAGAACGGTAAAATGCCATTCGGACTTGGATGGAAAGGCAAGGCATCTACTACATGGAAAACAAAATCAATTTGGGTAAGACGTGAGATTGAACTTAAAGACCTTGACATTGACCAATTGGTTCTAGATCTTCGAAATGACGAAGATGTTGAAGTATATGTGAATGGACTAATGGCATATTCATGTTCCAATTGCTATGTAAAAGAATTGAAACAATATAATTTGACTGAATCCATCAAGAAAAATTTGAAAGAAGGAAAGAATATCATTGCCATGCACTGCATCAATACACAAGGAAATGCATGGCTCGATATGGGCCTTAGTAAAAAAGAAACTCCCATACACTCAACGTTGGCAATACAAAAAAGTGTGAATGTGACAGCAACCCAAACGCACTATACCTTTGATTGTGGAAATGTACAACTAGACTTGAATTTCATGTCGCCACTGATTGCATCAGATCTTGATCTTTTATCAAGGCCATTAACATATTTAAGTTTTACAACAACATCACTTGATCACAAAGATCATAAGGCAGAAATACTTTTCAGCGTTTCAGCGGATGTTTCAAGAAACAACAAATCACAATCAGTTGATATAAAGAAAATAGAAAAAAATGCAAACTCATATTTACAAACAGGAACAATCAGTCAGGAAATATTAGGGAAACAAGGGGATGACCTAAGAATTGACTGGGGCTATGCCTATTTAACAGGCAATAAAAATATCAATCTTGCTGCCGCGTCCGCAAAAGGTATATTTCAATATGAACAGACAGGTGAATTAAATCGATTCATCATGGAAGATGCAAAAGAATATATGGCAGCATTTTTCAAAATGAACGTAAAAGCAAATCAATCCACAGAAGAAAAAGTAATCATTTCTTACGACGACATAAAATCGATACAATATTTTGGCAAGAACCTTGATCCATGGTGGAAAAAAAATCATGGGGATATTTATACGTTGATGACAAATGCAACCAAAGAGTACTCGGCAATCAAAACAAAATGCAATGCTTTTGATAAGACTGTTTATACTGATGCCATCAATGCAGGAGGAAAACAATATGCTGAACTATGTGTGGCAGCATACCGACAATCCCTTGCCGCGCATAAACTGGTGAGAGGCGAAAACAATGAATTGCTTTTCCCACAAAAAGAAAATTTTAGCAATGGGTCCATTTGGACAGTAGATGTAACGTATCCATCTGCGCCATTGACTCTTTTGTATAATCCAAGTCTATTGAAAGGCATGGTTGAACCCATTATTGCATATAGCGAATCAGGAAAGTGGACCAAACCATTTCCATCACATGATCTTGGAACCTACCCATTAGCGAATGGGCAAACCTATCCGGAAGATATGTCTGTTGAAGAGGCGGGAAACATGATCCTGTTGGTTGCTGCCATTTGCAAGGCAGAAAATAATTATTCACTTGCAAAAAAACATTGGCCAACGCTTCAAACTTGGGTTGAGTTTCTTGTAAAGGACGGATTGGACCCTGCCAATCAATTGTGCACGGATGACTTTGCCGGTCATCTCGCCCGAAATGCAAACTTATCTATGAAAGCGATAGGTGGTATTGGCGCATTTGCTCAAATGGCAGACAGAATCAATGAAAAAGCAACTGCCTCCAAATACAAATCAATTGCAAGTACTTATGCTGAAAAATGGATAACGATGGCGGATGCAGGAGATCATTTTTCATTAACTTTTGATAACAAGAACAGCTGGAGCCAAAAATATAATTTGGTTTGGGATAAACTTCTGGGTCTACATCTTTTTCCAATGAGTGTATATGACAAAGAAGTTAAATATTATATATCAAATCAAAACAGATTTGGACTACCACTGGACAGCAGAAAAACATATACAAAAAGCGATTGGGTAATTTGGACTTCTACGCTGGCAAATGACAAAGAAGATTTTAAAAAATTGATATCGCCAATATATACATTTATGACTTCCACTCCAACAAGAGTTCCTTTAAGCGATTGGCATGAAACGCTAGACGGAAAACAAGTTGGATTCCAAGCCAGGAGTGTTGTTGGAGGGTACTTCATTAAAGTTCTAGACAGTAAGTGGTCGAATAAGAGATAAATAAACCATTTATCAGGCAGGCAATTGAACAAGTAGTCTCTCCAATAGAGAATCAACTTGTTTTCTTGCCTGCTTTCTTTTTTTATCCATCTCCTTTATAAAAGAATTGTCTTTTACCCTGCCTAAAACAGCTTCCATTTCCTCATTGTTTTGGTATACCATTTGCCTGAATGGGTTCACCATATCCTTTTCTCGAGAGTCTACAATACCTCTAAATATCCAATCCATCGTCTTTACATATTCATCCAACAATTTATTTAACAAAGGAAGATTGAAAGACCTTTTTGAATATCCATCCATTTCACACAAAGAAGCAATGGCATGATTCAATACACGCTCTTGATAAATGGCCCCATGATATTGGTAAAATCCATGCACCTGATCCCATGATTTAAATTTATCAACCCGGATTGCATGCAACAAATCATTTACATTAGATTCAGGCATTAGCTGCCCACCCAGATTATACCATGCAGTTCTTCCCTCTTCAATAAAATATTTCTTTTTCCAACCAGAAAATGTTAGGGTTTCATGTGCGATAAGAGAAGAAGAAATATGAGATATTGCATAATAACGAATCATACGTACAAATGCTGCGTAGGATTTTCGAACTTTAAGCAACAACACTTTTCTACTACTATTTTCAAAATTCTCAGCGAGAATCTCCAGTTGATCAACAATGGCATCATCATTTTCAAGAAGCTCTTTGCCTATTGATATACAATCCTGATCATTCATTGATGACACTTCTTTCCATTTGCAATATGCTCTACCTGTGAATAATTGCATGACCCTCAAAGCATCAAACATTTCATTGATACTGTCTGGTGCCAAACATGCATACTCAAGATTCAACTCCTTGCTTACACGTGCATCTCTGTCTTTGTATTTCCATTCATTTCGCATTAATGCATAAAAATTATACAAAAACCAATATCCCGGAATGATTTTCAATACATTTTCTGAAACATCATTGATGATCAATGAAAAAGGAATGGATATATTCAATTCAGCAGGAAAATCTCCTTTTGATAAAATTGAAAATGATGCAAATTTTGAATTGTGCTTTAAACTTACACAAAGTCCAGGCCAGAAGCCTCTGCCGGCAACTAATTCACCATCCGCGCCTCTTGAATTATGATTAGATCCAATTGTAGCACCTGCAGCCATGTTTGACTGTCCCATTAAAAGTGAAGCACACAAGAAAGAATTGTTGTGATGTTGTTCGTGAAATGGATATATCAAAGAATTGAGTACTTCACAGCATGATATCGTGGCGTTGTTTCCCAGATATGAATTGATCAAACGTGCACCGTACTTAAGCTGTGAATGAGAGGCCATAACAAAACGTACTGCCTTAACTCCATAAAATATTCTGCATCCAATACCGATAATTCCATTCACCAATTCACAACCCTCTCCTATCTGTGTCATTGAATCTGGTGTGCTATTGACCGTAACATTTTTAATCTTATTGGCCCCTTTAATGTATGCATCCGAACCCACCATAACATCCTTCATCATTTTGCAATTCTTGATAACAGTACGGTCGCCAATACGACCATAGTGCCCTCGCATGGCATCAAATTTACTGTCTGTGAATTTTTTGAACTGCGACATGAGCACTTGATCATTTCTAAATCGCGACCAAAGAAATGCATCTGCCGGCAACATCCCATCAAAGGGCAACACTTTTCTTCCTCCGTTTTCATTGCATAGTTCCAACCAGATGCGTAAATTTTCTGACTCCCCATCTTTAATGATCCCATTACCAAACTTGGCAGTATTCGTAATTGCCAATTCATTCACATTCGCAATCATTACCTCATTCCCAATCACATAATGTGATAAATAATGAACATTGTGCACACAAACATTGTCACCAAAATCAGAGCTAATGATCTTGGAATTATATAAACCTACTGGGAGATTCAAGTTTTTGAATTCAAGCGAAACGGGCTCCAGTTTTCCAATTCGAATGAATCCAAAAAAATCACAATTCTTCACACGTTGTGCATCAAATTGGGTAGATACAAAAATGTGATTCCAGTTATCAGACGAATTATTATTGCGCACCAATATTTCAATTTCAGCTGCAGTAAGACTCCTATAGTCTACTCCATTCCGGTGAAAGCTGTTGCGTAAATGATATTCATCTTTACCCTTGGGTAGATATTCAGCAGGAATAAAATCATATCCGATTGATGCGAGCGATTTTTTGTTGATCTTGTTCATGAAATGGATTAAAAACAATTAAATAACTATTCTACCGTTACACTTTTAGCTAAATTTCGTGGCTTATCAACATCCAAACCGCGACTAACTCCGATATAATAAGACAGCAATTGTAGTGGAATCACATTGATGATGGGAGCAATAAGCTCATCTGCTTCAGGCACCTCAATGATATCATCGGTCAACGCATCAATTGTATGATCTCCTGCACTAACTATTGCTATCAATTTACCTTTCCGTGCATTGATCTCTTGCATATTGCTAATAACTTTCTGATGATATGCATCTTTGGTTGCAACGAAAAGAACTGGAAGATTTTCATCTACCAATGCGATTGGGCCATGCTTCATTTCTGCAGCAGGATAACCTTCTGCGTGGATATATGAAATCTCTTTCAACTTAAGTGCACCTTCCAATGCAATCGGGAAATTATACCCCCTACCCAAAAACAAAAAACTGGATGCAGTTGCATGTTTTGCAGCTATTCTTTCTACAACATATGTGTCTTTCAATATAGCGGCAACTTTATCAGGAACAGCACTTAACTCTTCCATCAATTGCACAAAACGTCCTTCAGATATGGTTTGCTTTTCTTTGGCAATTTTAATTGCCATCATTGTCAACACAACCAATTGTGCAGTGAATGCCTTGGTGCTTGCAACACCAATCTCGGGACCAGCATGTGTATATGCTCCTGCATGTGAAATGCGTGCAATGGAAGAACCAACCACATTCAGAATGCCAAATATAATTGCACCTTGTTCTTTAGCTCTCTCAATGGCAACAAGCGTGTCTGCAGTTTCACCACTTTGGGAAATGGCAAAAATAACATCCCCTTTATTCACAATGGGATTTCGATACCTGAACTCAGACGCATATTCAACCTCCACAGGGATACGACACAACTCTTCAATAATGTATTCCGCAATCAACCCTGCATGCCAGCTTGTTCCACAAGCCACAATGATAATACGATTGGCGTTCTTGAGTTCATCAATATACTTTTCTACTCCAGCCATCATGATATCAGAACGCGTCAGATCTAGTCGCCCTCGTAAACAATCAAAAATGGTTTGTGGCTGCTCAAAAATCTCTTTAATCATGAAATGATTGAACCCACCTTTTTCAATGGCTGCTAATTCCATATCCAACTTCTGTACAAATGGCGTAATCACTTCATTACCCAGATTCTTTAGAATTAACTCATTGCCCTTCACAATAGCCAATTCATAGTCATTGATGTACACCACTTCTTTGGTATATTCAATAATAGGAGAAGCATCGGAAGCAAGAAAGTGTTCATTTTTACCAATACCAATTACTAGCGGACTCCCTTTTCTTGCTGCGATAAGTGTATCAGGATTTTCAAGATCCAGCAACACTATTACATACGCTCCTACTACCCGTTTTAAAGCAATGCGAACCGCCTCCTCCAAAGAACATGCATTATGCTTACGTATATCTTCAATGAAATTTAATAAGACTTCAGTATCTGTATCACTTGAAAAAGTATAATCCTTTTTCAATAACTCCAATTTCAAAGCAGCATAATTCTCAATGATGCCATTGTGAATCATTGCAATGCGTCCACTTTTTGAAATATGGGGATGTGCATTGCGATCACTTGGTTCGCCATGTGTAGCCCAGCGGGTATGACCAATCCCAATTGTTGATTTCATTGGAATACCAAGAAGTGACTCCTCTAATTCTGCAACTTTTCCTTGCTTTTTATACACTTCAATCTTGTCTGAAATCACAGCAACTCCTGAACTATCGTAACCACGATATTCCAAACGCTTCAATCCTTTCAGGATTACAGGATAAGATTCTCGATTGCCAACATAAGCAACAATGCCACACATGAGGTATATTTTGTTTCGGATGCGAAACTATAGAAGCAAAATTGCATTACTTGCAATTCATGAGAAAATTATGGCCATAGTATGGAAAAGCAATTATATCAACAGAACGTTTCTAAATAAATTAAAAAACAACAATAAACTCAATAAATTAATTTACCAATTCGGCCATTGGGACCTGCAAAATAGATGAAAGTTGATAAGGGTGATTTTTTTACAACATGAAACCCTGTCGCTGAAATAAGTTGCCAAGATTTTCCCATGTCATTAGTAATATCAACCCCCGAAGTACCACAAGCAACCATTGTTTGATCATCTACCCATGTTACACCGCTGCGATATCCATTCAATTTTGATTCAAGGTTGAATGGCTGATATTTATTTTTCATATCTAAAAATACAACTGTACTATCTGTTCGTTTGTCGTGCGCAAAATCACCCCCAACAACCACCAGATATTTTTGTGATGGGTCCACTGCAACACCATTTGCACCTGTGGTCGATGCCCCCGACTGCAATGCAAGATCAGTGATCCCTTTTGAATGATACAATGCAGTATGAACACCTCCAGAAACAAACATAAAATCACGCGAAGATTTTACGTCTAATAAAATATTAGACCCACTTGCTGCAAAGAATGCTTCATTCTTTCGCATTGATATATTAAACTTCCTTTCTGATTGTTTTATCCACGTCTCTCCTTGATCAGAGGTTGTAAGGATGTATGCATGTTGATTAATGGGATCACCGACAACAATTCCATGATTCCCTTTAAAATCCATGGCATCCAAAAATATTCCTGTTGCAGTATCTTCAAAAACCTTTCTCCAACTTTTCCCACCATCAGATGTTTTCAAAATGATTCCTGGCTCTGCTACCGCCATGATGATGGCTGTCAAAGAATCAAACGCTTCAATATCCCTGAAATCTCTTTTCTCATAGCCCGCCACTTTCATCCATTGAATATGTATTCCTCCGTCGGTAGAACGAGCAACTGTACCATTGCTTCCGCTGGCCCAAAAAATATCATCATTGACAACTGAAAGTCCACGCAAGGATATCTTGTTTCCTTCAGAAAGAATTTTTATTTCTTGTGACTGCAGAACTGAACAAGAAAACAATAAAAAGAAAATTAAACTATACTTCAAGTATCTCATAAGATAAAAATGATGAAATCACATATGGAAGATCCTGCCTGTCTTCGCACTTTCATACACACCCAAAACAATGGCAACAGATTTTCTTCCTTCCGCCGCATCCACCATGGGTTTGCGATTGTTCGCTATGGCATCCAACATATCTTCCAACTGACGCTGATGTCCTACAAAACTGATATCACCCGGATTGGATGCGCCACCTATAGCTATGGGATTGTTTGCAATATTGTCATTTACGCGTTTATCATCATCAGTCATTTCAAGAAACTCCCATTTGATCAAATTGCTTTCTTGCAAAATCGCCGTTCCTTGTGTTCCTAAAATTTCAATTTTCTTCAGATCTCCTGGAAATACTGCAGTTGAACATTCAATGGTACCCATCGCACCATTTGCAAATTTGAGTACAGCAACTACCGTATCTTCTACTTCAATACTCTTATGTCTGATGTTTCCTGCAAATGCCTGAATAGACTCTATTGGTCCCATATACCATTGCAAGAGATCTACAGAATGTATTCCTTGATTCATCAATGCACCACCACCATCAATCGACCAGGTTCCGCGCCAAGCATTTGATTTGTAATATGCCTCTGTGCGTTGCCATTTGATATAGGCATCGCCCAATGCAAT
This sequence comes from Chitinophagaceae bacterium, assembly GCA_947447005.1. Classification (GTDB taxonomy): domain Bacteria; phylum Bacteroidota; class Bacteroidia; order Chitinophagales; family Chitinophagaceae; genus Pollutibacter. The sequence goes on along the minus strand of CANFHO010000027.1, from coordinate 11,109 downwards.
ATCGCCAAACTTATTTTCTACAATGGCTTTCTTCAATTGAAGAGATGCTTCATAAAAACGGGAATGAAAAATCACACCCACTTTTACTCCTTTCTTATCTGCAGCATCAATGATGGCATCACATTTTTCCAGAGTGATCTCCAATGGTTTCTCTACCATACAATGTTTCCCTGCTTCAATGCATTTCAATGTTGGGTCCATGTGCAAACCGGAAGGTGTGCATATACACACCAAATCAATATCAGGATTTTCCAGCATGGCTTCAAGCGATTCGTATGCAATGCAATCATGCTGCGTTGCAAGATCGATGCGTTTGGAAGGAGTGGGACTATACACCCCTTTTAATGTAGCATGAGGAATTTCTTTGATGGCTTTTGCATGCACATGTGCAATCATTCCTGCCCCAACTATTCCGATTCCAAAGTTTTTTTTGTTTTCCATTCATCTGTTTTTTTCAATTACACACTATAATCCAAATGCTCAAAATCACTTCACCAATTGAGATTCCAATTCTTCGAGTGAAACACCTTTTGTTTCAGGAACCTTCACCAATACCCAAATCAATTGCAACAACATCATGAAAGCAAAGAAGGCAAAGATGGGCCATGGATTGTCTTTAAAGATACCATCGTTGCTATCCAAAAAAATGGGAGTCACCAAAGTTATCAAGGCTGCAAACACCCAATGGGTGCTGCTTCCAAAGGATGCACCCATGTTTCTCACTTTGTTCGGAAAGATTTCTGAAATGTATACCCAAATCACTGCACCTTGTCCTACTGCATGAGAGGCAATAAACATCAACAAAAATGCCAACAAAAATTCTGAGTTGGCTGAAGTCTTGAATGCATAGGCCACCATGCTCAAACTGATGATATAACCAACAGACCCAATCAGAAGCAATGTTTTTCTTCCCAATCTATCGATAAGATACAATCCGACAAATGTAAAAATCAGATTTGCACCACCGATATAAATTGAATTTCTCAATGAATCCTTTGCAGCCAATCCCGCTTTTTCCAAAATCTCGGGAGCATAATATAAAATGAAATTGATCCCAGATGCCTGGTTAAAAAACGCCAGTAAAAATGCGAGCCAAAGCACGCGTGAATATTTTGATTGAAATACGGATGCGCCACCGCTGGTGCTTTCAGCAGCAACATGAGAACGGACTTGCTCAATCTCTGCTGCTGGATTAGAAGAGCCTATTTCTTCGAATACTTTTTTGGCTGCTTCGATATCATTTTTAGCACTCAGCAACCAACGCGGACTCTCCGGAATCCCCATCACCATAATGGTATAAATGATAGATGGCACTGCCATTACGCCTAGCATCCATCTCCAGTCATTTGAACCACCAACACCTTGCAGGAAATAATTTGAAAGAAATGCGATCAAAATTCCGAAAACAATATTGAATTGATACATCGCCACCAGCTTGCCTCGGGAAGAAGCAGTGGAGATTTCTGAAATATAGATGGGTGCAGCTACAGAAGAAACACCAATTCCAATTCCACCAATGAATCTGAAGAAAGAAAATATATATGGATCCTGTGCAACAGCGGAGCCAATGGCTGATATACTGAACAAAATGCCAATCCAGAGCAATGTGGTTCTTCTTCCCAATTTTTGTGTGGGCCAACCTCCGAAAATGGCACCCAATACGGTTCCCCACAGGGCCATACTCATGATGAAGAAACCATGAAAAAGAGGTGTGGTATTCCATAATAACTTTATGGGTTGATTGGCTCCTGAAATAACAACAGTATCAAAACCAAAAATGAAACCAGCCAACGCGGCTGTGAGTGAAATGAAAAATATTCCTCTGCTTTTATTCGAATGAATACCTGAAGCTGACATAAGCAATTGTTTATGGATTGAAGTTATGAAAAAGAAGGGACAAGGCACGGGGCACGGGGCACGAGATAAATACAAGAATTAAAACTTTTTTGTTTCGAATTTTTGTGCATGATAAATGCCGGTATGTCCGCTGAAATAATATGCTACAAAACATGCCACAGCATAATACAACAGATGGTCGGCGCCGAACAGTTCAACCCCCATCAATGTGCAGGCCAACGGAGTATTGGTTGCTCCTGCAAATACAGCAATGAAACCCAATCCTGCAAACAAATCGATTGGTGTCCCAGATAAAACAGCCAAGGTATTTCCCAGAGTAGCGCCAATGAAAAAAAGTGGGGTCACTTCTCCCCCTTTAAAACCCATATTCAACGTGATGACCGTTAACACCATTTTCCAGAACCAGCTAAAATACCCTGTAGTACCGGCCTTGAAGGCATTGACAATACTTATCCCATTGGGATCCTGACTGGTCACTCCAAGTCCTAGGTAATCATTTGTTCCTAACATCATACTCATACCAATAATCAGTATTGAGCCTGCCACAGGAACCATCCATTTATTGGTGATGTATTTTGCATTTGCAACTTTTAAAATATGAGAAAGTCTGGAGAACATGTAGGCCACCAAACCAAAAACAACACCTGCCAATATTACTTTCAATAATAGCATAAGATCGACATGAATCATATGAAATAGGTTCATGCCACCATCAACAAAAGAAATATGATATAATGTATGCTGAATACCGGTGGATGAGCAGATGAAATCTGCAATAATTCCTGCCATCAGACAAGGAATCAAAGCATTGTATTTAATTTTTCCAACAGTCAGCACTTCCAATGAAAAAATGGCCCCGGCTATGGGAGTTCCAAATACTGCACCGAATCCAGCCGACATACCACACATCAAAAGGATGCGCTTTTGACGATCTTCCAGTTTGAACCATTTGAAAAACCATGCTGAAATACCGCCACCCATTTGAACAGCAGTACCTTCGCGACCGGCAGATCCGCCTACCAGATGTGTAAGGATAGTCGAGAATAAGATCAATGGGGTCATGCGAGCAGGCACCCCTTCACCTGGCTGATGAATTTCTTCAATAATCAAATTATTCCCTTTTGATGCATTCTTACCATAAAAATGGTAGATCCACGTAATACAAATTCCTGCCATTGGAAGTAAATATATTAGCCAATCATGCTCCCAACGCAAACGTGTTGCCAGGTCTAGCAACCAGAGAAACAATGCTACCATCAAACCGATAGTAACGGATATGGGCACAATCAGCAGGAACCAGCGCAAGAGCTGCATGGAGATCATGAACTGTTCAAATGAGTATCTATTCTTCATCCTCATCATGGTTTTCAAACATAACCAATTCAGGTGGTTTTTCCCAGTTTAATGCTCTGTTGAGTTCATTTAAGAAGTATTATACGGTTTTCAAATATTGTTTTCTGATTGCAGAAAAAAAAATAAAAAAAATATTAACCTCTACAAATAATTGATAATTACTGCCTTAAACCACAAAAAAACAACATATTACATATATTAATATGTGTTTTTTACGGAGACAATTGTACTTTTTCGTAATTTGCACACGAATTAGCACATATATAAATATTTATAATATATTATGCTTTTCACGCAATCATCGATTCCTAACATTTAAAACTTAATGACATGTCACTGATCAAGTTAGAGTACATTTGGCTGGATGGTTACAAACCAACACAAAGCTTAAGAAGCAAGACTAAAATTGTAAAATCTGAAGATTTTGACGGAACGTTGGAAACTTTGGAAATGTGGTCTTTTGATGGTTCATCTACCGAACAAGCTCCAGGAGGATCATCTGATTGTTTGTTGAAGCCAGTATACATGGTAAAAGATCCTCAACGCAAAGCTGGTTACCTTGTAATGTGTGAAGTATTGAATGCAGATGGTACTGCACACGTTTCTAATGGTCGTGCAACCATTGCTGATGATGACAATGATTTCTGGTTTGGCTTCGAACAAGAATATTTCCTTTACGATACAAGAACAAATAAGCCTTTGGGATTCCCTGAAGGTGGTTATCCTGGCCCACAAGGTCCTTATTACTGCTCAGTAGGCGCAAGCAATGCGTTTGGCCGTGAGATCGTTGAAGAACATTTGGATGTGATCATCGAAGCAGGACTCAACGTTGAAGGTATCAATGCTGAGGTAGCTGCAGGCCAGTGGGAATTCCAGGTATTTGCTAAAGGAGCCAAAGAAGCTGGAGACCAAATTTGGATTGCTCGCTACTTACTCGAAAGAATAGGCGAAAAATACGGAGTTGCAGTAAACTGGCATTGTAAGCCTTTGGGTTCATTGGATTGGAACGGAAGTGGTATGCATGCAAACTTCTCTAATACAACATTGAGAACTTGTGGAAGCAAAGAAACATATGAAAAAATATGTGAAGCTTTCCGTCCTGTAGTAAAAGAGCATATTGAAGTATATGGTGCTGACAACCACCTTCGTTTGACAGGTAAGCACGAAACAGCCTCTATCCATGATTTCTCTTATGGTGTTTCAGACAGGGGTGCTTCTATCCGTATTCCAATTGCAACAGTTCAACGTGGTTGGAAAGGGTACCTCGAAGATCGTCGCCCGAATTCTGCAGCAGACCCATATAAAGTGGCAGCAAGGATCATCAAGACGGTTAAGTCGGTTGGTGCATAATTATAGCAGTTGTTCATTCTCTTATAGCAAAGGACTCACACAGGTGGGTCCTTTTTTTATAAAGAGAAAAGAGAAACCTGAAAAGAGAAAAATAATATCCATTCAACATTGAAATTTTTAACGTTGATACCTTTTTCTTTTTTGGGGATTCACACAAAACGATTTACCCTACCGGTTTTTTCATTTGAAATTTCTAGTTATATTCAACCATCAAACTGCTTTTATAATGACCTTATTTAATACATAGTTATGAAGTACCGCAAACTGGGAAAAACAAATGTAAACCTCTCCATTTTGGGCTTTGGTGCATCTCCCCTTGGAAATGTTTTTGAAGATTGTGATGAAAAAGAAGGTACCCATGCTGTGCATTATGCCATAGATCATGGAATCAATTTTTTTGATGTCGCACCATTTTATGGAATAACCTTGGCAGAAACAAGGCTTGGCCATGCATTGAAAGGGAAGAGACACGAAGTCATCCTTGCCACAAAGTGTGGACGCTATGGTCTAAGGGAATTTGATTTTTCCTATGATCGAATCATCTCCAGTGCTGATGAATCACTGAGGCGATTGAAAACGGACTATGTAGATTTGATGCAACTTCACGACATAGAATTTGGAAGCAAAGAACAGGTTTTAAACGAGGCCGTTCCAGCCATTCAAAAAATCAAGGCTTCAGGGAAAGCGCGTTTTATAGGTATCACAGGACTGCCTGTGAATTATTTGTCTGACATCGCAAGACATGTAGATGTTGATACAGTATTGTCCTGGGCACACTATAATTTACTGGCAGATGAAATCAATGCTGAATTGGTTCCTCTCTCAAAAGAAAAAGGATTTGGATTGATGAATGCAGCACCCCTTATGCAAAGAATTCTTTCAGATGCATCCATCCCCAGTTGGCATAATGCACCAAATGAAGTAAAAGCTATACAACCCATTCTCTTGAACATATGCCAAAAATATGGAGTATCATTGAGCGATTTGGCTATTCGCTTTGCTACTGATCATCCAGATATTACCACTACCATTGTAGGCATGTGTGATACAGCCACAGTAAGAAAAAATATTGAAGCCCTAGATTTCATCATACCTCCAGGACTGATTGAAGATATTGAAGCGCAGGTCTCTCCTATCAAAAATAGGATGTGGTTTGAAGGTATGCCAGAGAATAATTTAAAGCGTAATTAAACAAGCATAAAATGAAAGCATTGTTCTTGACGGCAATTGGAAAGACGGAGGTAAGGGAAATTGAAATACCTATTCCTGGACCCGATGAAATATTGTTGCGCATAGGCATGGTAGGCTTTTGTGGTGGCGACTTAAATGGTTTCAAAGGATTGTTTGAACTTCAAGAATATCCAAATATCCTAGGACATGAGGTTGGAGGAACCATAGAGGAAATAGGATTGAATGTGCCTGAAAATTTTAAAATTGGGATGAAGGCCACTGTCTATCCTTACTTGAATTGTGGCAAATGTATTTCCTGTAGAAAGGAAAGATTCAATGCTTGTCAAGATAATAAAACCATGGGAGTACGGCGACCAGGTGCCATGACAAAATACATTGCTATTCACTGGAAAAATCTTTTTCTCTCTGAGAAATTGTCACTACAGGAGCTCGCTCTGGCAGAACCACTCACTGTTGGGTTTCACGCCAGTGCCCGAGGCAGGGTTGAAAAAAAAGATATTGTTGCAGTGATAGGTTGTGGTATTGTGGGCATTGGTGCAATCGCAGCTGCAGTAAATTCTGGCGCTGAAGTCATCGCTGTAGATATTGATGAATCAAAAATGGAAATTGTAAAAAAGATTGGAGCAAAGCATTTTATTAATACAAGCAATCAAAATCTACATAAAGAACTCATCCGCATAACAAATGGTGATGGTCCAGATGTAATGATTGAAGCAGTGGGAAGTGCCGAAACATATCGGGCTGCTGTTGAGGAAGTTGCATACACAGGTCGTGTAGTTTGTATAGGCTATGCAAAATCCCCAGTAGAATTTAATACTGGATTGTTTGTAAGAAAAGAAATCGAAATACTGGGATCACGAAATTGTACTGATGAATTTCCAACTGTGATAGCCTATCTTGAAACAGGGAAATTTCCAGTGGATGATGTAATAAGTAAAGTTATATCAATTGATGAAGCAGGCCATGCTTTGGCAGATTGGGCAAAAAATTCACAAGGCATCACGAAAATTTTGGTTGACCTAGATAAATAAATCTTTGATGATAAAATCCTGTGTTACAATTGCATTGGTTCCAGAAATAAAAACAGGTCCCTGGATTTTCTGGAACGATCTTGAAAATAGTATGTTCAAGGCATCCAGCCTTGGTTTTGATGCTATTGAACTCTTCACTTCATCGGGCGATATAATTGACAAAAAGAAATTGGAATTCTTGCTTGCTACATTTAATCTTCAGCTGGCTGCAGTTGGCACAGGAGCAGGAAAAGTAATACACGGCTTAACGCTAACAGACCCAAATGAAAATATTCGCAAAAAAGCAATTTCATTTATTTCAAATATGATTGCTTTTGGGGCCTCATTTGGAGCCCCTGCAATTATTGGTTCCATGCAAGGAAATGTGTGTGCCGATTGTAACAGAGAACAAGCATTGACATGGCTTGCAGAGGGACTTGAAATCTTAGGCAAAGAAGCTGTTGAAAAAAATGTTGCTTTAATTTATGAACCCCTCAACCGATATGAAACCAATTTATTAAACACATTACAATCCGCAGTTGAATTTATTGAATCAAGAAGAATTAATAATATAAAATTGCTCGCAGATTTATTTCATATGAATGTTGAAGAAACTGATATGGCAGAGAGCTTACGTAAATATGCAAGCAAAATTGGGCATGTACATTTTGCAGACAGCAACCGCCGTCCAGTTGGACTAGGACATACAGACATACATTACATTGCGTCAACACTCAAGGAAATTGGATACGATGGCTTTATTTCTGCTGAAGCTCTCCCTTGGCCGAATGAAGATGCAGCAGCAAGTCAAACAATTGAGTCATTCAATACTTTTTTTAGAAATTAGAAGCAACATATAAACCCATTAAATCATTTAGATATGCAAAAATTTTGTTTGGCATTGGACTTGGTTGACAATGAAACATTGATCAGCGAATACGAGCACTACCATGCCAAGGGCAGTGCCTGGCCTGAAGTAACCCAACATGACTTGGATGCAGGCATTACCAATATTGAGATTTATAGAACAGGCAACAGAATGTTTATGATTCTTGAAACAGATGATGCATTTACATTTGAAAAAAAGGCCTTGTTTGATGCAAGCAATCCCAAAATTGCAGAATGGGAAAATCTGATGTGGAAATACCAACTGCCACTTCCCTGGGCAACAGAGGGAGAAAAATGGGTGTTGATGAAAAGAATTTTCAAGTCCTAATGATCTATGATCTGATTGGAATCATAGATCATAGTCGAAACAATTATCATTCAGCATTTTTGAAAGCTAAATATGAGCTTTTTTATTGTAAGATATTGATAGCTTCATGCACAGTAAATATAACGAACTATGTCTAAGTTAAACCTTAAAGTAAACGGTAAAAAATACGAAGTAGATGTCGACCCAAGTACCCCTGTATTGTGGGTGTTGCGTGATCACCTTAACTTGATTGGAACCAAATTTGGATGCGGTGTAGGTGCCTGTGGGGCCTGTACCATTCATTTAAATGAACGCGCTATAAAATCATGTCAAATACCCGTATCTATCGCGGGTGGACAAGAAATTACAACCATCGAAGGTATAGTTGCAGAATCTACTGAATTGCATCCTGTACAAAAAGCATGGTTGGACTTAGATGTGGCACAGTGTGGGTATTGTCAAACCGGTCAAATTATGGCGGCTGTTGCTTTATTAAAAACAAAGCCTAATCCTACTGATGAAGAAATTGAATCTGCAATGACAGGCAATATATGTCGTTGCGGAACTTATGTAAGAATTAAAGCAGCAATTCATCATGCAGCAAAGTCATCAACCAAATAAAAAACTTTTACAATGGAACTATCTAAAAACAAATATAGTCGTCGATCATTCCTAAAAGTTTCTTCATTAAGCGGAGGCGGAATGATGATTGGATTCAGCTGGTTAACCAATTTGGTACCTAATGAAGCAATGGCAAAAGCTGCATCGATTGAACAGTGGGTTAAAATAACTGGCTTTATAGAAATCACAATCGATAATCAAATCAAACTATTTTGCCCTAATCCAGAATTTGGCACCAATGTGATGACCTCTCTTCCCATGTTGATCGCTGAAGAATTGGAAGTAGATTTTGAAAAAGTGAAAGTGCAAATGGGTGACTTTGATACCCCAAGATTTAAAAGTCAATTTACCGGGGGAAGTATGGCAATGTCTATGACTTGGAAGCCATTACGAACTGCAGGTGCTACAGCCAAATTAATGTTGCTTCAATCTGCAGCAAACGAATGGAATGTTCCAGTTTCAGAATTAAAAGCTGCAAAAGGCATAATCAGTCACTCCCCTAGCAATAAAATAGCAACTTTTGGGCAATTCGCTACTGCAGCTTCAAAATTACCGATTCCAAAAAATGTAAAATTGAAAAGTACCAGTGAATTTTCATTAATTGGTACACCGCAAAAAAACAAAGTAGGAAAACATATTGTTTCAGGCGACTCATTATTTACCTTGGATTATAAACATGAAGGTATGTTGATTGCAATGGTTATTCATCCCCCTGCATTTGGCATGATGTTAAAAACCTTTGATCCAACTGAAGCACTAAAGATGCCTGGCATTAAGTCAATTTTTGATTTCCAAGTATATAAAGACGAATATAAAAGAGGTGGTTTTGATACAAGAGCTTTTAATAAACTAATTGCTGTTGTGGGAAATTCTACTTGGGAAGTAATGAATGCAAGAAAAAAAGTAATTGCCCAATGGGAATCTGCACCTGAAATGAAAGAAACAGTTCAGGGATGGAGCGGCACTAAAGAAGAAATCATTCCTGCTGGTTTGGAAAGCACCGACGAGCATACTAAACAAATGTATGCAATGCAACAAAAACCAGGGAAAGTGTTAAGAAAAGATGGGGATCCTGTAACTGCATTTGCAAAAGCAACTAAAATTATTGAGCGCACATATTCTGCTCCTTTTTTGTCTCATAATTCAATGGAGCCTATTAGTTGTTTTGCACATATTACCGATGAAAAGGCATTATTTGTAGCCCCTATTCAGATTCCCGATATGATGAAACAAAACATTGTTTCAAATTTGGATATACCAGTAGATAGGATAGAAATGAAATTGGCAAGAATGGGAGGTGGTTTTGGAAGACGAGCATATGGCCACTATATTGTAGAGGCAGGTCATATCTCTAAAAAGGCAAAAGCACCCATTAAACTTATTTATACAAGAGAGGATGATATGACCAATGGAATCTATAGACCTTGCTATTTAGTGTCTTACAAGGCTGCTATAGATGACAACAACAATATAACTGCCATAAGTATTAAGGGAGGAGGGATTCCAGAAGGCGCAATTCATGAAAATCGTTTTCCTGCTGGTGCTTTTGAAAATTATATTGCAGAGGGTTGGGATATCCCTTCCAATATTACTATCGGAGCATTTAGAGCACCTGGCTCAAACTTTATTGCATCTGCAGAACAATCTTTCTTGGATGAGTTAGCAGAAACAATTGGAAAAGATCCAATTGATTTTAGAATTGAATTATTGAAAAAGGCAAAAGCAAAACCTGTTGGAAAAAACAATGAATATGATGCAGAAAGATATATCGGCGTATTAGAGTTGGTTAAAGAGAAGTCTAATTGGTCAAAGCAAAACAAGAATGCAAAACGAGGTGTAGCAGCTTATTTTTGTCATAATTCATATGCTGCTCATGTAGTCGATGTAAATATTAAAAATGGACAACCAGTAGTTGAAAGTGTTGTTTCTGCGATGGATTGTGGTTTTGTAGTAAATCCAGAGGGGGCAAAAAATTTAGTTGAAGGAGCTGTAGTAGATGGAATTGGAAATGCACTTTTTGGTGGAATGCGTTTTGAGAAAGGAGTTGCAGTACAAAAGAATTTAAATCAATACAGAATTATACGACACCGGGAAGCTCCTAAAAAGATTGATGTGCATTTTGTAAAAAACACCTTCGATCCAACTGGTTTAGGAGAGCCTCCATTCCCACCCGTATTTGCAGCTTTGGCTAATGCTTTATATAAAGCAACAGGAAAACGTTTTTATCATCAACCATTTATGAATGAATTAACCAAAGGGTGAAATAATTAAACAATTCTATAGTCCCAAATAATTCAAGTTCTTTTTAAACTATTATTAAGACGAAGGATGATTGAAAAAGATAAAGGCTACCAGTTTGGAGGTAGCCTTTAACTTTTTTAATGTAGCCCGTAGGGGAATCGAACCCCTCATTCCTCCGTGAAAGGGAGGCGTCTTAACCGATTGACCAACGGGCCGTTATCGCTTTGGGAGTGCAAATATAGGTTGTTGTAGAATTATGACAAAAAAAAATAGAAATCTTCTTACCTTTAC
>CANFHO010000026.1 GCA_947447005.1 Chitinophagaceae bacterium | reverse complement strand
CTCTAGGTCGGTAGTTTCAAATGCAGTTCTACAGTTAAGCTGTAGGATTTCACACCTGACTTACCAACCCGCCTACGCGTCCTTTACGCCCAGTGATTCCGAGTAACGCTTGCACCCTCCGTATTACCGCGGCTGCTGGCACGGAGTTAGCCGGTGCTTATTCATCTGGTACTGTCAAATACCCTAGAAAGGGTGGTTTTCGCCCCAGATAAAAGAAGTTTACAATCCAGAGGACCGTCATCCTTCACGCGGCATGGCTGGGTCAGACTTGCGTCCATTGCCCAATATTCCTTACTGCTGCCTCCCGTAGGAGTCGGGCCCGTGTCTCAGTGCCCGTGTGGCTGATCATGCTCTCACATCAGCTATTGATCGTAGACTTGGTGGGCCATTACCCCGCCAACTATCTAATCAAACGCACACCCATCCATTACCGCCGTAGCTTTGATATCAAAATGATGCCACCTCGATATAATATGGGGTATTAATCCACGTTTCCATGGGCTATCCCCCAGTAATGGGTAAGTTGTGTACGTGTTACGCACCCGTTTGCCGGTCGCCACCCAAATATTGCTATTCTGTGCTGCCCCACGACTTGCATGTATTAAGCCTGCCGCTAGCGTTCATCCTGAGCCAGGATCAAACTCTCCATTGTAAATAATGTAAGAATTGATTGCTCAATTTGTATTTTAATTTTTGCGTCTTACCTTACCTCTTTCCGATGTTTCCATCAGACCAGAGTGTTACTGCTTTCCAAACTTTCAAAGATCTTTACAGCTTTTACACTGTGTCCCCATTTTATTGGGAGTGCAAAGGTAACTGTTATAAGTTACTGGCCAAATATTTTTTTGAGATTTTTTCACAAAAAAAGAGACCATATTTTTTAAAGAACTGCGCTTTGTTAAAAGCGGGATGCAAATATAGCACTCAATCATGTTGTGTTCCAAATTTAATTCAATTCTTTTTGTAAATAATTTGTGAAACCCAATGAATACAATGGTTTCAGAAGAAAAATAATTTGTCTAAAATCATCACAGATTTTTCTTCAACATATCTCCATATAAAACATCCTGGAGGTATAAACCACATGCTGGTGCTGCAAAATCAGCCATGGTATTGTCTTTACTCAATAACACATTTTCAAACTCCTGAATGGACATCTTTCCCCTACCTACTTTCACCATGGTTCCTACCAAACCTCTTACCATTCCACGTAAAAATCGATTGCCCATAATCTCAAATTCCCAGTTTTTTCCATTCTGATGCCAAATGCATCTTGAAATATCGCAAATATGTGTCTTCACCTGACTTCTCTTCTTGGCAAAACTGGTAAAATCATGTACACCTAAAATGATGGCAGTGGCATCGTTGAGTGCATTCAAATCCATAGGATATGGATAAAACCAAGCCCTTCCATCTAAAAATGGATCCTTTTTCCCATATATCTTATAAATATAATGCCGTGCAGTTGCATCAAATCTGCAGTGTGCATCTGATTTTACATTCCAAATGCCTTCTAATGATATATCTGGCGGTAATATCGCATTCAAATGATATAAATTTCTTTCTGTCAGCTCCCCTTTGTAATCAAAATGAAAAAAATTACAGTTTGCATGAACACCTGCATCTGTGCGTGAAGAACCTGTCAACACGATATACTGCTTGGTATAAATAGACAATGCTTTTTCAACCTCTCCTTGAATGGTATTGGCATTTTCTTGAATTTGAAAGCCTGCATATCCTGAACCATTGTATTTCAATGAAAGAAAATACCGTTGAACTTTATCAGTGTGATTGTTTACCATTTTTTAGTGCGCTATAAGTGCTTTAAATGCACGCACATTTTCTTCTTTGAAAAATGCCACTCCCAAGTCTGCTACATTTGTTTTATCCCTTAACAATGGTAAAATGCGTTCAAACATTTTAAGTCGCAGTACCTCATCCCTGAAAAACCAACCTATTTCTTTAGTCTGCTCAACCGTAAAACATCTGCTCTTATACATTTTTAAAATATGGTCCAATTGCTCAGTTTCTGTTTCCAAACCAAGCAATTTTTTCTGAATTGTACGAAGATCTTTGGCTGTAGCTTCTGGTAGAATACAGGAAATATCAGTGTTTGTCTCATTGGCCACAGGCTTCACTGATTCCATGATTTTTAGAGTTTCGGTAACCTTGGGCGCGACGGGCAAGTCAATTATCACCTGTATCGTATCAATTCTTCCTTTTGCAAATTGGTCTTCGTACACAATTTGTAACTTTTGATCAGAACGAGATTCAGATTTTTGTGAAAGAACAGGATTGAACCTTTCGATTTGAAAAGCCGGTGAAGGAGATAAAGAATCTGAAATAACTTCCTTTTTCTGTAAGTTAATAGTAGAATCTTTCTTAATAGTCTCCATTTTCACAGCAACTGGAGCTGGATTTATCAATGTTTTATCCGATGTCACTTCAGCAAGCATATTGGCAAAATCTGCAGATACGGCAGGCTTTTCACTTATATTTTCTTTTGCAACATTTAAAGCTGTTCCGTTTCCATTTCCTTGGAATTGCTCCTGTGTTTGTCTATCAATAATAACCCATGAATTGTTTGAGTTATGTTTTAAAAGGAATCCCCTATCATGATCCATTCCACTCAATTCAAACTTGATCTCGGGGAATACCCCCTTTGGAAAACCAATAGTAAATGAAACTTTGTTATCAGAAACCTTGGGTATAATGAGAAATCCTTCTCCCGTAGAGGAATACAGTGTATCGTAAATCTTCATATAATATGCCTGTCCGCCCTCCGCTTCTACAAAAAAATAATGTTGGGCATAACTCATTTTATGAATCATAATCAGCAAGAATACAGAAATAATGTTTTTAGCCAACTGTTGCATATATACAAATCTAACAAAAGAAATAAATACAGAAGTGCAGGATACCCTTACCACTTATAAAATATTAACAAGTTGATGATTTGGGCTTAAATATATTTGTCCTACAATTCCCATAAAAATGAAAAAAATCATTGTATTCTCGGTTGCGATACTATTTTCAGTTTGCACATTTTCACAAGAAGCCAAAGAATCAGATACCACATGGAAGGTTACCCCTAGATATACCCCAACCAGGATCAATGATCTTGTACATACCAAGTTGGAAGTGGGATTCGACTTTAATAAATCACATCTTTTGGGGAAAGCATGGATTACACTTACTCCACATTTCAAACCAACTGATTCTGTGGAACTCGATGCCAAAGGCATGGAGTTAAAAACAGTTGCATTTCAAAAAAATCAACTTGAGAGAACTGCTATTAAGTATACATACGATGGGTTGAAGTTGAAAATAAACCTTCCTAAAATCTATAAAAAAGGGGAAACATATACTATTTATGTTGATTACATATCAAAGCCGAATGAATATGAAGAATCATCCGGACTTGATCCGATGCTGGGTGCAAAAGGTATATTTTTCATCAACCCCATGGGGGAGACAAAAAATAAACCAACCCAAATATGGACTCAGGGTGAAACAGAATCAAACTCAGTTTGGTTTCCTACCATAGATCAAACACAACAAAAATGTACTGAGGAGATTACCATGACGGTTCCTTCAAAATATGTGACATTGAGCAATGGTAAGTTGGTCAGTCAAAAAGTCAATAAGGACGGCACTCGTTCTGATTATTGGAAAATGGACCAGCCACATTCACCCTATCTTTTTTTCATGGGAGTTGGAGAGTATGCTGTTACAAAGGATCTGTGGAGAGGAAAAGAAGTTAATTATTATGTAGAGAAAGAATATGCTGCTGTTGCAAAAAAAATCTTTGGAAATACTCCTGAAATGATGAGTTATTTTTCAAGGATCACGGGTGTTGATTTCCCATGGGTGAAATACAGTCAGATAACCGGACGCGATTATGTAGCCGGAGCGATGGAAAACACAACAGCAACGATTCATCAGGAAACTGCTCAACAAGATGCCAGAGAACTTACAGACAAAAATATTTGGGAAGGAACCATTGCCCACGAGCTTTTTCATCAATGGTTTGGTGATTATGTAACTGCTGAAAGCTGGAGTAATTTGACATTAAATGAATCGTTTGCGGATTATAGTCAAACACTTTGGTCTGAATATAAATATGGTAAAGACGAAGGCGATGCTGAGAATTTTGAAGGCATGCAAGGTTATTTAATGGGTGATAATTCAAAGAAGGATCTAGTCAGATTTTATTATGCTGACCGTGAAAATATGTTTGATGGCGTCAGTTATCAAAAAGGTGGCAGAATTCTTCATATGCTCAGAAATTATTTAGGCGATAGCGCTTTTTTCAAGGGACTTAATCTTTATTTAACAACCAACAAATACAAGTCTGCAGAAGCACATCATTTGAGATTAGCGTTAGAAGAAGTAAGTGGTGAAGACTTAAATTGGTTTTTCAACCAATGGTATTACGGAAGTGGGCATCCCAAACTTGACATTCAATATTCCTACAATGAATCCAACAAAACATCATTGGTTGTAGTAAAGCAAATACAAAACACAGGAAAGATTTTTAGAATTCCCACTTTTATAGATGTATATGAGAATGGGGTAAAAACACGTAATCATGTTTGGATTGAACATGCTGTGGATTCTTTTCTTTTCAGCTCAAATATGAAACCTCAGCTTATCAATTTTGATGGGGACAAGGTGTTGCTTTGCGAGAAAAAAGAAAATAAAACATTAGAAGAATATGCTTACCAGTTTCATCATGCTGGCAATTATATAGATCGCAGAGAGGCGGTTGATTATTTTGGAAAGAAAACCGACAATAACGTTGCGCTTGAGTTACTCAAAGAAGCATTGAAAGATCCCTATCATGGTATCCGGGACTTGGCTTTATCTAAAATAGATACTAAAAAAGATCGTATTAAAAAGGCCTTTGAGGAATCGCTGAAGGCTGTTGCATCTAATGAGAAGAATCGTCTTGTAAAAGCATCTGCAATAAGTTTACTTGGCAATTACAAATCTATTCAATTCAAAGAGTTGTTTTTGAAAAACGTATATGATTCATCTTATTCAGTTTCAGGAGCATCGCTTGAATCATTGTTTTTGATTGATTCAACTCAGGCAACTCAAATTGCGATGACATTATCAAAACAACCATCAAAAGGAAAATTGGAAATTGCCATCAACAATATTTTAGTTGCTTCCGGCAGTGAGGAGGTTTTTGATAAGATAGCAGAAAAATTTGCAGAGATGCCATTGACAAATGATAAGTTTACCATGATGCAACAAATTGCAACGATGGCACCAATTATGAAGAGCAATCAAAGAGTTATGAAAGCCATTGATCTGATCATTGGTTTCCGTAATGAGATTCCTGCAGCATACAAGGCACAAACAGATACATTCATTAACGGTATGATTCTTTCAGGCATTTCAAACAAGCTCAGGGCCTCTAATAACCTAGAAATGGTTAAATATATAGAAGTGAAGAAATAATGGAGAGTTGAAAGTGGAGCGTTGAAAGTTGAAGGTTGAGTAAAATTAAACCTTCAACTTTTAACGCTCTAGTATTTTAGTTCATATGCCACCACTTGATTCTTCCAGAAAGTAGGAACATATAGAATTCCTTTTTTCTTATCGAAAGCAATATCAGCAGCATTGTATCCCTCATTTCTTGTATCAAGAAGAAGCTTTTTTTCACCTGTTGTTTTTATAAGCCAGATGGTTCCAATCCAGCAGGATACTAAGAAAGTATTCTCATCCACTTGTTCTATACCATCTGTACTTGGCTCCAGCCCATCTGCGATTAATATTTTCTCATTGTCTTTGCCTAGTTTATAGAAACTGCCAGCATCCACGAAATAAAAATTCTTATCGACAAACAGCACTCCATTCGGTCCTTTCAAATCTTTCACAAACAATGAAGCACGGGTTTTATTGATATAATGAATTTTTTTAGCTTTAGAATCTGAAACATATATATCGCCTCTTTTGTCGCAAGTAATATCATTGAATCCTTCAGCCCCTTCAATACCAATTTTTTTGATCACCTTGGCTGTATAAGGGTCTATGATGAGTATAGAATCCAAATCAGCTACAAACAAATATCCTTCCACCATGGTCATTCCTTTAGGACAATGAAGTCCTTTTACCCATTCTGGATTCAATACCTTGCCACTATTCGTAAGCAATGCGATGGACCCTTTACCATCTTTATCCCATGCACCTTTGCCATCAATATTAGAAACATAAATTCGCTCATTTTTCGAATCGATAAAAACTGATTCAGGAACTTTCAATACAGAATCAGTAGCCCACAATTTAGTGAGTTGTTGCGCCTGTCCTGATGTAAAGCAGAGTAAACAAATAAGTAAAGACAATAAAAACTTGTTCATGTTATACATTTTATCTTTCAATATCGAAAGGTTTAATATTCATACTTGTTGGGGAATGATCTATCATTTCGCCAACCAATTTTCCAGTAGCTGCAGCGAGTGAAATTCCCAGCATTGCATGTCCACCTACAATAATCGTATTGCTCAAAGAACTATGGCGGCCAAGGTATGGCAATCCATCCGGGCTAAGTGGTCTGTAACCGAACCATATCTTATTTTCATCAGGAAAAGATACGGGCAAATTAGGGTAATAATATTTTGCTGCATCGAAGATGGAATGAGCACGCTTGATGAGCATAGGAGATTTCAAGCCGCTGATTTCCATTGTACCGCCCATTCTGAGGTCATTTCCCAATGGTGTCATTGCAACGCGATGGTCTACTAAAATAGAAGGATGTTGAAGATTATTCTTAATATTTTGAAAAGTCATGCTATATCCTTTCCCCGCCTGAAGCATTAAATCAATTTCAAGCTTTTTACAAAGATCTGGCAGCCAGGATCCTGCAGCCAATATAAATTCATCTGCCTCAAGATCCCCTTTTGAAGTAATCATTTTGGTGATCTTCTTTGCTTTTTTTTCAAAGCCAATTATTTCAGCATTCAGCATGAATTCAACTCCAGCATTTTTTAGATACTGATGTAATGCTTGCATCATTTCAGAAGGATTCACATGTGCATCTATCGGATAAAATACACCCCCACGTACATTCACTTCCACGTCAGGTTCCATTTCTTGAACTTCCTGTGGGTTCAACATCTTTGTTTCAATGCCAAAAGTAGATGCATCATGTGCCATTTCTGCCTCATGCTTTTCAGTTACAGCATTTTTATAGAGCATTAGACAACCTGATTCTTGAAAAGAGAAAGATTGCCCCATGTGTTCATGCATTTCCTTTGTAAGAGAGCGACTCATTTGAAGCATTTCATTCAGCACAGGCATATTACGCTTCATGGTTTCGTAGCCAGAGCGCTTCCAAAAAGTCAATCCCCATTTGATAAGACTCAGATCCAATCTTGGTTTGATGTAAAAAGGAGAAGAAGAGCTCAACATCCATTTGAGTCCTTGTGCAACAATACCTGGTGTAGCCAGAGGGATGAAATGGCTTGGAGACACGTAACCGGCATTCCCAAAGGATGTTCCTGTTTGGAGATCTCCCCTATCTACAATAGCAATCTGATGTCCAGATTGAGACAAATAAAATGCAGTTGACAATCCTACAATTCCAGCACCAGCGATAACAATTTTGGCCATGCAAACTTTTTTATTGATTACTGAGTGTTCTGACTGCGAAGATACGTCCTGCAGTTCTTCCTTTGTTGGCAAGAATTTTTACTCTCATTGAAACCTTATTTTTAATAACATCTTCACTAAGGGGATATTCAATATCATAGAATTGACCATTTTTCCCTCCATTCCATTCTACAGAAATAAAAAATTGATCGTCAATCAGTATATCAAATTTTCGATCCTTGTCATCTCCAAAATATGTTAGCAGAAGACTTTGTTTTTTTCCTGATTCCAGCTTCATGTTGAAGCTGAACCATTCACCAGAACGTGCTTCTCTTCCGTTTCTCCCTAATGCATCACTGACATATGACTTTTCAGTTGCTTCCAATTGATGATCCCGTTCAGGCTGCATTTCACCAACCCGGAACATATCGATGGTTCGTTTTTCAATGATGGCTTCATTTTCTTTTAACGTCTGATATTCTTTTTGTCGTGTTTCGTATTGGGATGGAGTAAATAAATCCCAATACACGGAGTAGTGTTCATTATAGACCTTGTAGAATGGCTCTAAGATGGCATCCGTGGGTTTGCCTACCCCATTCATGGCAAATGTCAAAGATTCAGGATTCAGGCTTTTAATCCATTTTGCAGGATCTTTTTCAGTTGACATTATCACAGGCACTCCTATAATTGGATCTGGCATTGATTTCCCTAGTTTTCCAGCCAAAACAATTGGACCATATAAAATGGCGATGCGATCTGGATTATCAGGCATACTTTCGGTGTACAAAGACATTGCAAATCTTATTTCTATCTTATCATTGTCGACCCACATTCGTTTAACAACCATATATCCGTTCTCTTTGCTATAATTCACTTTTACTCCATTGACATAAATTGCTGGTTCTTGTTTTGACCAGATGGGTTTTCGAATTTTAAGTGCAAAATTTTGCTTGATAAGACTATGAAATGATAAACTTGTTGTATTGGAGTAAGGGAATGTTGTTTCTTGCCTAACAGTTAATTTATTTCGGGTCCAATACAGTTCAGAGGGTATAAAAAGATTTACATATAGGCTGCCATCAAATCCTTCGAAGTAAATATTCTCTGCATATTTTGAATGGTTTTCCAATCCGCTTCCTACACAACATGTAAACGTATGAAAAGAATCTGAAAATTGTTTTTGTGCTCCCATCCTTAGTGGCACGAAATAAGTCATCATTCCGTTTTCAGGGTTCTGAGAAGAAAGAATATGATTGTAGAGCGCACGTTCATAATAGTCACCCAGTTTTGCATTGGGTTCCCAACTCATCAGGTGTCTGGTGAGTTTGAGCATATTATAGGTATTGCAAGTTTCGCATGTTTGATCACTTAAACGGTCATTCAATTTTCCTGATTCTCCGCAATATTCATAACTGCTGTTTCCACCAATCACATACGTATGATGATTCACCATGGATTCCCAAAAAAAGGTAGCAATAGTATGGTCAGATTCAGACCCGGTAAGTTCATACTTTCTTGCAGCACTGATGGCTTTAGGAACATTGGTATTGGAATGTTTTCCTGGCATGGGATCAATCTGTTTAGCCAGTTTACCCATCACAAATTCATCTCTAAAAAAATCTGCACAGTCAAGATATTTTTTATTGCCAGATGCAGCATATATGTTAGCCAACACTTCATTCATCCCACCATATTCACAATTCAACATCATGAGTCTTGTTGAATCTTTCAATTGATAAAGCAAGTCATATGTCCAATCAGCCATACCCGTTGCGATAGAAAGTGCCTTTTTATTGTCTGTATATAGATATGCGTCCATTAAGCCTGCCATTACTTTGTGTACAGTATACCATGGAGACCATCCACCATTGAGATCGAATCCGGATGATTTGATTTGCCCTCTTTTAACTTTGGCCCATATACTGTCTTCATTGGGGATTGCGCCAACATATCCGGTACCGCGGGTCTGTTGACAAACTTGAAGTTCTTCAATGATATGGTCAACTCTGTTTTTGAATTCTATTTCACCTGTGGATGCGAACATCATGGATGCTGCAGAAAGGTAGTGTCCTAATGTATGCCCTGACAATCCATCGCTTTCCCATCCACCATAAATTGAATCCTTGGGTGCCAGTCCTGCATTTTTCCTAAACCGATATAAGAGTCGGTCAGGTTTTAGCAACATGATGTAAGCGCTGTCCATCGACATGGCATGTTTGAAAGGACCATCCAGCAATCTCATTTCAGAAAGTGAAAATGAATACGCTTTAGGAGGCATGATAGACCTCACTTTCATGAGTGGGTCGTTCTTGATAGGAAGGTAGGATTGAGAGAATAAGAGGGCCAAGGGACAAGGCACAAGGCACAAGAGAAATACAATTTTAAATGTCATTGATCTTATCATACACACTTACTGTTTATCAATAATTGATCTTGATGTCTTTCAATGAAACAGGGAGCCATACCTGCATGGGGTTACTTCCGCGGTTGCACCAAGTATAGTAAGGGATAGCCCTCACTTTTTGAGGCGATGTATTTGCTGAGATTCCATCAGTACCAATTTGTAGTACGGGTAGATCAGCAATGATGCTTACCACTTTTTCATCTTGCACTTTAAAGTTTTCTATATTGAATTTTGAGGAAGATGGAGCAAGAATATTCCAAGCTTTCCCATTGTTATCGGCACCTTCAACACAATAGATGATAGGTCCTCTTTGAAGGGCAATTCTATCTCCATCCGCTTTTAATTCTTTTCTAGCCTGTACCCTTTTTACATCCATAGGCAGCATGTATTCAATCTTATCACCATTTTTCCATTCACGATCAATCACGGCATATCCATTTTCTTCTGTGTATATGACTGGTTGACCATTTACTTTCATTACTGGCATTTCAGAAACCCTACTATCTGTTACATACAATTCTCCAGGCGAAGGAATTCCCTTTGACCAGCCAGGGATCCTGAATGCAACTGCAAAATTTGACTTCTTTTTCATGGAAAGTTCGCATGAAACTGCACCATCCCATGGATAGTTTGTTTTCATGTTTATGCCAACTTCACCTTTTGATGTTTGGAATGCAGTGTTGCTACCCACAAACAGATTTACATAAATTTTATTGTCGGCAACACCATACACATAGTTTCCAAGAGAGGCAATCAGTCTGGCTATGTTTGCAGGACAACAAGCAGTGCCGAACCATTCACGCCTGGCATGGCGGCCATTAGATGCAAGTGGATTGCCATAAAAAAATCTGTCGCCACTCAATGAAAGTCCATCCAAAGCACCATTGTACAAACTTTTTTCCAATACATCGATGTATTCTGCATTTCCGGTTAAGCTGTTCATTCGCTGGTTCCAGAAAACCATGCCAACTGATGCACAGGTTTCACAATAGGCTTGTTCGTTTGGAAGATCATAATCAACGGTGAAACCTTCGTTGCTTCCGGCGGAACCAATTCCTCCTGTGATGTACATGTTCCTATAGACAACATCTTCCCAAACATTTCTCATTGCAGTAAGATACTGTTTGTCGCCTGTATGTGCGGCAACATCTGCAGCCCCTGTGTAGAGGTACATCGCACGAACAGCGTGCCCTGTGATTTCCTTCTGCTGTTTAACAGGAACAAGATCCTGAGCATATCCGGTATCTTTCCAATCTGTCCAGGTATATCCTTTTGCCAAACCTTTCCCTCTTTCAGACAGAAGCCAATCAGCTAATTTGAGGTATTTTACATCTTTGGTAGCTCTGTATAATTTCACGAGGGCCAGTTCCAGTTCTTCATGACCTGTTACCCAATCACGTTTACCCGGACCGAATGTAGAATCGAAGTGGTTGGCCCATTTGATGGCTACATCCAGGAATTTTCTTTTTCCTGTAGCATCGAAATATGCAACGGCTGCTTCTAGCATATGTCCTCCGTTGTAATCTTCATGCATGCTCATGTCTTGCCAGCGATTTTCCAGTCCACCCAATGTATAGAAAGTATTCAGATAGCCATCAGGAAGTTGGGCAGCGGCTATTTTATCAATCCATTCGTCTGCTTTTTGTTCAAGCTTGGGGTCGTGGTTCGTTTTGATTGAATACGACATGGCCTCCAGTGCTTTGAAGACATCAGAGTCGTCATAAAAAACACCTTCATGTTTTTCTCCTTGTTTCCTGGCAACTTTTTCGAAGTTTCGGATACGCGGTGTTTTAGATTCAGTTTGATAGATGCAGGCATCCAGTGTTTTGGTGGCCACATTATCAATTTTAGGTTTCCAGAAATCATCTGTGATTACAACCTTAGAAAAGTTCACGGGTTCAATCTTTACATGATCAGACTGAGCTGTTGATTGAAATGAAATGCAGAAGAAAACTGCGCTAAAAAAAATCTTTGAGGTATTCATGATCAATTGATTTGAATGATGAGTGGTTTAGACGAATTGATTTCCCATGTTTGATCTTTATATCGAACGATTCTTTTTTGTTTGATAGGCGGAGTAATGGTTGCTTTAACCATTTTTCCATCTTTCCACTGTAAATCGATGATTGCTCCGCCACGTGCTTTTAAACCCTTCACTGTACCAGTGGGCCATTCAATAGGAAGTGCAGGCAAGAGTAATATTTCTCCATCATGGCTTTGCATCAGCATTTCAGCGATACCTGAGGTAGCTCCAAAGTTGCCATCGATTTGAAAAGGAGGATGTGCATCAAACAAATTAGGATAAGTTCCACCGCCAGACATGTGTACTTCTTTTTTATCTGCCGGATAATATTGTAAAATGGTTTTAATGGCATCATATGCACGTTCCCCATTTTGAAGTCGTGCCCACAAATTGATTTTCCATGCGATGGACCAGCCTGTTCCATTGTTGGTTCTCAATTCCAATGAGCGCTTAACAGCATTTGCCAATTCAGGTGTTGCGTTCATAGAAATGGTAGATCCAGGATATGCACCAAAAAGATGAGAGACATGGCGATGTTTAGGATCCTTATCTTCCCAATCATAATACCACTCCTGCAGATTTCCTTTTTTTCCCACTTGATATGGATGCATTTTATCCAACGTTGATTGTACTTGTTTTGCAAAAAGCAGATCATTGCTGAGTAAAGATTCAGCGGCGAGCACATCTTTAAAAAGTTCACGAATCATTGCCAAATCTGCTGTTCCGCCAAAAAGTACACTGCCTGTATATCCCAGGTCATTTACATATTGATTTTCAGGAGATGTGGAAGGCGCAGTAATCAGCTCTCCATTTTTTTCAGTAAGAAAATCCATACAAAACTGAGCGGCCCCTTTCATGATGGGGTATGCATCCATTTTTAAAAACGTTGTATCATTTGTAAATTGAAAATGTTCCCACAAATGAGTACTTAACCAGGTGCCACCCATTGTCCAGTTTGCCCATACGGGATCTCCAGATCCAAAAGCACCTACAGGATTGGATATAGCCCAAATATCTGAGTTGTGATGTGCAACCCAACCATTCAGTCCATAAAATGTATTGGCCGAAACTGCTCCGTTTTTGCTGAGGTTTTTGATGAAACCCATTAAAGGTGTATGAAGTTCAGACAGATTGGTTGTTTCAACTGGCCAATAGTTCATTTGCGTGTTGATATTGA
Organism: Chitinophagaceae bacterium; assembly: GCA_947447005.1. Taxonomy (GTDB): domain Bacteria; phylum Bacteroidota; class Bacteroidia; order Chitinophagales; family Chitinophagaceae; genus Pollutibacter. Next base: position 16,876 of record CANFHO010000026.1, on the reverse strand, counting down.
TGGTATAGTTGCTACTCCAAGGTGGTCTTACTTGTTCATTCCAAATTCCCTGAAGATTGATGGGTACATCTTTATTGCGGGAAGAGCTGATCATTAGATAGCGTCCATATTGAAAATATAATGAAACCAAGCCGTTATCATTGGGGTTGGATGCAAATTTTTTCAGACGTTGATCTGTTGGGATGGAGTCATTTTCAGTATCACCAATATTCAGAGAAACACGATTGAAGAACCCTGAAAAATCATTGCTATGCTTTTTTAGGGCAGTTTCATAATTAAATATTTTCAACTTTTGTAAAGGTAAGAGGACATCCACTTTTTCATTTTTCCCTTCCAAGGCAGGGTCCTTATCGAATCCATTAAAACTTGTTGCCAATGAAACAGCAACAATTACATCTGTTGCCTCAGCAATATTTAATGAGGTGTCTGAATGTAAAACTTTGCCATTTGAATTCAAGAGATGTAAAACTCCAGCAAATCTCATTGCCTTTGAAGTATCGAATTGAACAGCCTTACTCATATTGCCTCTGTAACTGGGCTCGGCTAAAGAAGGGGCATGTCCATTGATAAATAAATCATTTCCTTTGCGTGAAATAACAGTTTGAAGCAAGCTATTGAAAGTGAAGGCCAGGTTCATTTTTTGTTTTCCAACAGCATGTAATCTGATGTAGATTAACTGGTCTGGATGAGATACAAAATACTCACGCGTATAATGTGTTTCCTGGTCATCGAATTCTATTTTTACAGTACCATCCGACAAATTGAGCTTGCGTTTATAATTCTTGTATGAGTTGACATTCGTTTGGATATTCAGATTTCCAAAGGGTTGATATGCATCTGAAAATTTTCCTTGTACAAAATGGAGTAAGCTGTCGGACTTTTTATAATCTGCTTTAAATAATGCTTCGCGAATCAAGGGCAAGTATTTTTTTGCATCAGGATTCATGTTTGGATCAACAGGATGGCCACTCCAAAGACTTGCTTCGTTTAATGAAATGCGATCTTTTTCAACACCCCCATATACCATGGCGCCTATTCTTCCGTTGCCGATGGGAAGTGCGTCTTCAAAAAAAGATGCTGGTTTATTGTACCATAGTCCTGGTTGATTTTGGGCATTTAAAAGTGAAAAAAACAAGAGACATGCAATTGTTAACATCTGTTTCATACAATTATTTAAATTACTTGAAATCCATGTGCATAAGGATCATCTGCAGGGTTTATTGAAATTGTGTTGTGTCCATAAATTTTAGCCCAACCTTCTATAGATGGACGCATAGCAGGTTTTCCTGCTACTGTTGTTTCTTCTTCAATTCTTCCTATGAATTTGCTGCCTATGATGCTTTCATGAATGAATTCATCCCCTTTTTTAAGTTTACCATTTGTATACCATTGTGCCATTCTAGCGCTGGTCCCGGTTCCACATGGAGATCTATCGATGGCCTTATCGCCATAAAACACCGCATTTCTGGCAGTGGAGGCTGGATCAATGACAGCGCCACACCAAAGGATATGACTGCAGGAATGAATGGTTGGATCGTGAGGATGCACAAATGTATAGAGTTCATTGATGTTTTTTCTGAGTTGTCGCGCCATGCTAATCAGCTGATCTGCAGTATAATGTTCGAGTCCATTGAAATTTTCCTGTACATCGACGATTGCATAGAAGTTTCCTCCATAGGCTACATCCACATGTATTTTTCCCAATCCGGGACATTCAACGGGAAGATTTTCTGAATCCAGATACCCCGGCACGTTGGTCAGTTTTACAGAGGAAACCTTAGATCCAATCATGGTGTATTCAATTTCAACCAGTCCCGCAGGTGCTTCCATTCTGATTTTCCCAGGGATTTTTGGCTGAACCAATCCAGATTCAATGGCAGCAGTGATGGTGCCGATGGTGCCATGGCCACACATGGGTAAGCATCCACTTGTTTCTATAAATAATACTGCAAAATCATTTTGTGAATTGAGAGGTGGATATAAAATACTCCCACTCATCATATCATGCCCCCGGGGTTCAAACATCAATCCTTTTCTGATCCAATCATATTCTGAGAGGAAATGTTGTCGTTTTTCACTCATTGAATTCCCCTTCAGCGCTGGTCCGCCAGATACTACCAAACGAACAGGATTCCCACAGGTATGAGCATCAACACATTGAAAAACATGTCCATCCAATTGGTGTGAAACACTCGACAAGGGAAGTGAAAGTGCATTTGTTATCATAATCATGACAATTTACTTAAAAAGCAAGAAATATTATTTCTCCCTTTTGATTGTTTTTCATCTGTGATAGCCGAAATTACAAGATTAAAGCTCTTGTTATGGAAACGTATGGTAAGATACTTCTGATTGCAATGCCAATTTTTTTGTTACTGGTATTATTTGAAAAATGGTATGGCTGGCGAAAGGGAAATGATACGGTAATCATGATGGATATGATATCAAGTCTTTCATCTGGCATAACAAATGTCACCAAAGATGTATTGGGATTGAGTATTGCCATCATCAGCTATGGTTGGTTGTTGGATCATTTTGCATTGATACATCTTGAAAACAAATTCTGGCTCTATGCTATTGCTTTTTTGGCACTTGATTTTTCAGGATACTGGACTCATCGTATTCAACATACCTATAATATTTTTTGGAACGCGCATATTGTTCATCACAGCAGCGAGGAATATAATTTGGCATGTGCATTGCGACAAAGCATTTCTGTATTCTTTCGATTATTTACCTTCTTTTTAATTCCTGCAGCCATATTGGGGGTTCCAACGCAAGTAATTGCAGTAGTAGGTCCCTTGCACCTGTTCATTCAGTTTTGGTATCATACAAGATTGATCGGGAAAATGGGATTTCTTGAAAAAATCATCGTAACCCCATCCCATCACAGGGTGCATCATGCCATCAATCCTGAATATATTGATAAGAATATGGCACAGGTATTCATTATATGGGACAAGCTTTTTGGAACATTTCAGGAAGAGTTGGATCATGTTCCTCCTGTTTATGGTGTTACAAGACCGGTAGCCACATGGAATCCAATCAAGATTAATTTTCAACATCTTTTCTTATTAATGAGGGATGCCTGGCATGCGTTTCATTGGAGCGATAAATTAAAAATATGGTTCATGCCTACGGGATGGAGGCCTGCAGATGTGGAGGCAAAATATCCATTGGGTAAAATTGAAGATGTATATCATTTCGAAAAATTTGCACCCAAGCAAAGTAAGGGAATTCAAGCGTGGTCAATGATTCAATTGATTTTTCTATTGCTCTTTATTTCCTATTTGTTTGGAAATATTGCTCAAATAGGAAGTCCCAATATGTTTTATTACGGAGGGTTCATTTTCCTGTATATCTATGCAATGACAGAGTTGATGGATCGTAAAAAGTGGGCAATTTTATGGGAGATGATGAAATTTTTAGTCGGTGCGTATTTACTTAATATTACTGGAAATTGGTTTGGCTCAACTCAAATATTCATCTATGCGGGATATGGCGTTGGCTTATATCTCATTTTATCTTTGACTATGACGCTCTATTTTACCATTATCCATCACAAAGAAGATTCGCCAGCACCCATAACAGTATCATGACACATCCATTTATTTGTTTAACCACAACCGATACATTTACACTTCTTTATACAAGATGTTTGAATAAAACGGCATCTTATATGCTATCTTTATCAACATAACGAAGTATCCAAATCTAAGAATTGACAGAGCAGGAACTGATCATAGGGCTAAAGAATGGGAAAGATGACGCATTCAAGGAATTGGTGGAAAGCCGCCAGACGCTTGTATTCAATACAATTCTTGGCTTTTTACAAAGCCAGGAAGATGCGGAGGATGTAACACAAGATGTCTTCATCAAGATTTATGAGTCTATAGGACAGTTCAAGGGAGAATCTGCCCTATCAACATGGGTTTATAGGGTTGCAGTAACCAGTGCTTTAGAATTTTTACGCAGAAAAAAGAGAAAAAAAAGATTTGGCTTCATGATGCCGATTTTTGGTGAAGAAAATGAACAGCATCTTGAATTGCCTGATTTTAATCACCCAGGGGTTGCTTTGGACAAGCGTGAGATGGCTTCCATTCTATTCAAGGCAATCAAGGATTTACCTGAAAATCAACAAATTGCATTCATTTTAAACAAGGTAGAAGGATTGAGTTATCAGGAAGTGGCTGAAGTAATGAAAACCAGTCTGTCGGCCGTTGAATCCTTGTTACACCGAGCAAAAACGAATTTAAAAGAAATCCTAAAAAACTTTAATAACTTGTAGGTAGCCGCAATAAGCTTCCTGAAAAAACATCTATATATTAGCAACCTGACAAAATGAGCAATAAATTTAACACAGAACAGATTATCAACAGCCTGGATGGAATCCAACGTGCTGAGCCTGCCCCATTTTTTTATACGAGGTTACGTGGAAAAATGGCAAAGGAAGAAGCTGGTAGTATTATGCACTTGTTCAAGTTAATAACCAGTCCGGCCTTTTCGCTTGCCATTGCATGCTTTTTCGTTGTTGTGAACGGATATTTTCTGATGAACAACATAAATGATGATACCATTATTGATGAAAATAATCAAGCTGTAGCGGCCGAATATGTCCAGCTCCCTGAAAATCCTTATGTAACACCAACAGAAAATCCATAATATGAGTCAAGCCAAAAACAAATGGATCTTTTTTCTCATCATTGTTTTATTAATAAGCAATGTGGTACTTGCCTTTTTCCTATTTACCTCCAACAATTCAGATAAAAGGAAGAAAAGAGAGTCTCCTGCCATGGCAATATATAAGGAAATTGGCTTAGACTCCATGCAGATTGATACATTCAAAGCAAGAAAGGACAGTTTTTTCAAGAATATGAAGCCTTTATGGTCTGAAATAAGAGTTTTAAAAGACAGCTTATATAAGAACATGTCATTGAATGTGAATGATAGTACGATTGTTTCGATTACCAAACAAATTGCAGATAAAAATCTGGAAGCAGATCGTAAAATGTATCAACATTTCATTGAAATCAGGAGTTTATGTAACCCTGAACAACAAGTAAAGTTTGATACCATCATTCCTAAGTTCCTAAATAACAGGAACAGAAGGAAGTAACCATTCAATGGTTATTTTTTTACTCTTCGGATCGCTTCTTCCACCAGAGGTTCAAGTACTTTATACCCTGCTATATTGGGATGTACACCATCTTCGGAATATTCCTTTTTCAAGCCTTTTTCATCATCCACAACAGAAGAATACAAATCAAGGAAATAGAATTTATTTTCAGATGCGAAAGCCTTGATGGCTTCGTTTAGTGCAATGACTTTGTCGGCAGGGGCAATAGACATACGCCATGGGAATTTGTTCGCTGGTAAAACTGAACAAAGAATTACTTTGATTTTGTGGGCACGGGCAAGCTGTGCAATAGCTTTGATGTTATTCATTGTGTGCGATTGCTCATACGGACCGGTATTTTGTGCAATATCATTGATGCCTGCTTTCAGAACCATAACATCTGGATCTAACGCCAAAACATCTTCATAAAACCTTAGGAGCATTTGAGGGGTGGTTTGACCACTAATTCCTCTGTCGTAATAAGGTTTGCCAGCAAAAAACTCTGGCCTCAATTGAAGCCATCCTTCAAAGATGGAATTTCCCAGAAATACAACTCTTTTCTCTCCTTTTTCATGAGGTGGAACAGCTTTATTTTGAGAAGCATATTTTTTAAAATTCGTCCAATCAATCCAACCTTGATTTGCGTTTTGTTGAGACATAACAGTATTTGTTATTATCGTAAAGAAACACAGCAATTGTAAAAAAAAACGTTGTTGTTTCATTGTATAAATATTTGTTTAGTAATCATAAAAAAATGGATAGAGAAAATTAACCATATAATTCAAAGTGAATGGATTTTTTATCGAAGCCTTTGTCTTGAAGTCTTTTTCTGGCTTCATTGATCATATCCCTCCATCCGCAAAGATAGAAATGAGCTGAAGTATCTTTTCCTTCCAACAACTGTTCGTAGATATCGTGTACATATCCAATACCATGTCCTGGAGCTACTTCAGATTCTCGTGAGAAAGTTGGTATATAATGTAATGAAGGAAGTTTTTCTTTCAGCATGGAGAATTCTTCCAGATATAAAGCATCTGCATTTTTTCTTGTTCCATAAATCAAGTATAACTCTTTATGTGGAATATTGTTGTTATAGATATGGTGAATCATGGAACGGAAAGGTGCTATACCAGTGCCGGTACAAACCATGAAAATATCTGTTTCAATCGGGTCAGTGAGTGTAAAATGTCCGCGTGGGCCTTTTACTGGAAATTCAGTTCCTACTGTTGCTTCGTTGAATAAATATCCTGTTCCAAGTCCTCCTTCCATTTGAACGATGACCAATTCTACTGTGTTGGTTCCGTTGGGAGCTGATGCAATGGAATAACTTCTGGCCCTTTTGCTTTGTTGTTCATGAATAGGTAGTTCAAGGGTAATGAACTGACCTGGTTCGAAATCAAATCTTGATACCTCAGGAAGTTCGATCCAAAATCTTTTTGTTGATGCGGTTTCATCTTCTATCCGCACAATTCTTCCCTTTTGCCAATCGTTTTGTACCATGTATGTTTATCTTTTGGTTTAAAATATTGTTTACTCAGAGGCTTTGATCTTGATCATGAATAAGCCAAAAATCAATAATCCTATGCCTGTATATAAATTGATATTTTGCTTCATGTCATCCGAAATAAGATATCCCCCCAATAGAACAATTGCTACCAGCATAAAAAATGCTCCGATGATGAAACTGAGTTGATTGAATTTTTCAAGCATATGAATGATTTAAAAGAAAATGATATTGAGAATGATGGTGATGATCAATAAGATCAAGCCCAGTGGAGCAGCTTTGAGATACCATTTTTGTTCTTCTGCTTTCACTTTTTCAGTAAGGGAGTAAACCAATCCCCTTAAAGCCTCATCTGGCTTTGGTTTGGTAGCAAGACTGATCAATATGGTTGAAAAGAAATTGGCAATCCAGCTGAAAGATGCTACAATAAATGCTTGCCCCATGCCACTCTTAATTTCAAACATAGGTGAAATCCATCCACCCTTCCCTTCAGCAATGGTAAGTCCATGTGTAATTGCAGCTGCAATTGTTCCTGCCATAAGTCCCCAGAAAGCACCATGACCAGTTGTTCTTTTCCAGAACATTCCCAGCAGGAATGTAGCGAAGAGTGGCCCATTTACAAAACTGAAAACCAATTGAAGGAAGTCATTGATATTATTATAGCTTGATGCGATATAAGCTGTTCCAATCGATAAAAGGATACCAACAAGTGTAATCAATTTACCCACCATCAGATAATGTTTATCAGACTTATTCTTTACAAAGTAAGATTGATAAATATCAAAGGTAAATACTGAGTTGAAAGCGGTTACATTCCCTGCCATTCCACTCATGAAAGAAGCAATCAAGGCTGTAATTCCCAAACCAAGTAAACCGCTTGGATAATAGTGACTGATCAGAGCAGGCAGTGCCATGGTATAATCCAGTTGCCCGTTTGCATCAGAAGGAATACTAAATCCTTTGGATTGCAGTGCTGGCTGCATAAGTGTTATGGCTATCACTCCGGGTAGTACAACAACTAAAGGCATGAACAATTTAGGAATGGCTGCTACAATGGGGGTTCGTTGCGCAGCACTCATATTTTTGGCAATCATGGCACGTTGAACCACAAGGAAGTCTGTACACCAATATCCAAAAGACATAACAAAACCCAGACCAAAAATTAATGACATGAATTGAATACCCATTGGGTTATCATCTGCATGGCCCATGTATTTCCAGGTATGTGTAAGTTGAGGTTGTAAATTGGTTCTGATGGACTCCCACCCTCCTGCATCTTGCAATGCAACAATCACCAATGGAGATAGTCCCAAAACAATCAGGAAAAACTGCAATACTTCATTGTAAACAGCACTGGTGAGTCCTCCTAAAAATGTATAAGCCATAACAATGCCTGCTGCAGCCCAGATACACAGGTCAAAATTCCAATGTAAAATAACTTCCAACAGCTTTGCCAAAGCATATAAAGAGATTCCGGAAGAAAATATTGTCATTACAGCAAAGGTGATTGCATTCAGAGCGCGGGTTTTTTCATCGAAACGAAGGAAAAGATATTCAGGAACGCTTCTTGCTTTACTACCATAATAAAAGGGCATCATAAAAACACCCAAAAAGACCATTGCGAAGATGGCCCCGATCCAATAAAAATGTACGGTCATGATTCCGTATTTTGCACCAGAGGCTACCATACCTAAAACCTCTTGAGCGCCCAGGTTTGCACTAATGAAAGCCAAACTCGTAATCCACAATGGAATATTTCGTCCGCTGCTTAAAAAATCATTGCTTGATTTGATTCTTTTTTTGATGATAAAACCAACTGCTATGACAAACAGAAAGTATATAGATATGATAAGATAATCCGCTATTTGCAGTTTCATGACAGTTATGGTCTTGGTTAAGGCCATTAAAGTATAAAAAAAATCAATTGGCTAATTTATTTTCTACGAAAACGATGCCAATTATAGAAAATCAACATAAAAGGTTTTATTTTGTTGAAGTTTTTCAATCAAAAATGATAGCATATGCAACCCAACCAATTAAGCTCAAAAGAAATCAATCCATTAGGCAGTTTGGATGAATGGGAAGATGATCTTCTGCAGAGGTATCCTGATCCTGAAACGATCGCAACTGCAAAAGCTACAGAGGCGTATAGAAACTATGAAGAACCTGCAAGGGATACGGTTCGTGAATTTTATAAATTGAATCATACGTATCAGACCTATGCTTTTGTTTGCGAAAAACGAGAACAATATCTTGCTTTTGATAAAAAAGAAATGGCTGTATGGGATGCATTTGAATTTCTAAACCAACTCGTTGATGATTCAGACCCTGATACGGACCTTGATCAGTTTCAACATTTGCTACAAACATCTGAAGCAATCAGAAGAGATGGACATCCTGACTGGATGGTGCTTACAGGATTGATGCATGATATGGGTAAAGTGTTGTGTTTGTTTGGAGAGCCACAGTGGGCAGTAGTTGGTGATACGTTTCCTGTAGGTTGTGCGTATTCAGATAAGATCATATATCCTGAATTCTTTAAAGACAATCCAGACTTCAACGACGAAAGATATAATACAAAATATGGAATTTATGAACCCAATTGTGGACTCAAAAATGTACACATGAGCTGGGGACATGATGAATATATTTATCAGATGATGAAAGATCATTTACCTGAAGAGGGATTGTATATGCTTCGTTATCATTCATTTTATTCCTGGCACAGAGAAGGTGCATATGATCATTTATTGGATGATCATGACAGGGAGATGTTGAAATGGGTTAAATTATTCAATCCGTATGACTTGTATTCTAAATCACCTGAGCCCCCAGATTGGAAAGTACTAAAGCCTTATTATACAGCATTGATTGAGAAATTTTTACCAAAAACTTTAAAATTCTAATAAATACGTCAAGGAAGATTACTGAGATTAAACTCATCTCAGTACTTTCTTAACTTTGGAATATGATATTCCTACCTGATTGGCTTAAAAATGTATTACTCCCGACTGAGGAACCTGGTGTAGGTTCCTCTCTTTTTTTAATTTTCATGGTGATGTCAATTGGCATCCTCATTGGTAAGCTACAGGTTCACAAAATTTCGTTGGGTATCGCAGGTGTTTTGTTTGCAGGAATTTTTGCGGGACATATTGGATATCGCTTGCAAGAGCATTTGATAGATACTTTACGAGATTTAGGTCTCATTCTTTTTGTATACGCAGTAGGGATGCAGGTAGGTCCATCTTTTTTTTCATCATTCAGAAGAGATGGTTTTAAATACAATAGCATTGCCTTACTAACAGTATTCTCGGCAGGTTTGATTACCTATCTCCTATTTTTAATCACACCTATTGGGATGGACAATCTTGTAGGCATGATGTCTGGTGCGGTAACAAATACACCTGGGCTTGGTGCTGCAAAAGCAGTATTAAAAGAACTTGAAACAGAAAAAGGGCATGCACTTTTCAATAACCCTGCAAATGCATATGCCATCAGTTATCCATTTGGAGTGTTGGGATTGATCTTGATGATGGTTGTTTCAAAGTATATTTTCAAAATCAATATAAATGAAGAAATAGTGGCATTTGAAGCAGGTGTAAGACTACATCATCCAACACCATATGTCGTAAAGTGCAGGGTAACCAATCCGTTCTTTTTTGGGAAACCCTTAGATGATCTTCTCAAAATGACTCATCAAAAAGTAATCGTTTCAAGATTGAAGCATAGTGGTTCCTCCATTATTGAAGCACCCCATTTTCATACTATATTAAGAGAACGGGATGTATTGATGTTGGTTGGTTTGCCAGAAGATGTTGAGTTGGCAACAAAATTGGTTGGACGAATATCATCAGATAAACTCATAGAATCTGAGCTACATACATCATCTAAAATTTTTATTGTAACACGCAATAAAGCAGTGCACAAAACCATTGAAGAATTGGATCTTGAAGATACCGTTGGAGTACATGCCACCAGGGTTTACAGAGCTGGCTTGGAAATGTTGGCTAGTCCCAGTCTGGTCTTGCATTATGGCGATCAGATCAAGGTTGTAGGCGATGAAGCATCGTTGAAAAAAATGTCGGCGCTCGTAGGAAATTCAGCCAAGCATTTACAGGAACCACAATTGCTTTCCATTTTCATAGGAATCATGTTGGGTGTGATTGTAGGCAGCATTCCTGTTTTTCTTCCCAATTTAGCGGCACCTGTAAAATTGGGCATGGCAGCAGGTCCCTTGTTGGTTGCATTGGTGATTAGTCGCTATGGAGGCATCCATACCATTCATTCCTATCTCAATCAGAGTGCCATTTTATTTATGAAGGATCTGGGTATTTGCTTGTTTTTTGCAGTGGTGGGGATTCATGCAGGCGAAACATTTTACAAGACCTTTGTGACGTATAATGGTTGGACATGGGTTGCGTATGGATTGAGCATCACACTGATTCCGTTGATGATCATGTTGATGTTGGCCAGATGGGTGTTTAAATTGAATTTTATTCCATTGCTGGGACTAATGGCTGGAACATATACCGATCCTGCGGCACTGGCATTCAGCACAACCTATTATAAAACAGATTTGCCTACACAAGCATATGCAACAGTATACCCGATGGTAACCATTCTACGGATACTTGTAGCACAGTTGTTGGTTCTTTATTTTGTAAAATAGTTGTGGGTTATCAGTTATGGGTTGTGGGTTGTAGGTTGTGCGTAATCAAAATATTTCCAAGTCTGTTTTAAGCCAGAGGTCTCTTGAAGAGGATCCAATCATGATACGAAAGGTGCCAGGTTCAATGATGGTTTTCATTTGTGCATCGAGCATGGTTAACATATCAGGAGTGATAACAAATGAAATTGTTTTTGATTCCCCTGCTTTCAGATGTACTCGTTGAAATCCTTTCAATTCCTGCACCGGACGAGCTACAGAAGAAAAAAGATCCTTGATATACAATTGCACGACTTCATCGCCTTCTCTATCGCCTGTATTTTTTAAATCAATAAACACTTTGGACGATTCTCCTTTTTTAATTTTCTGTTTTTGAAATTGAATATTAGAATAGGAAAAGTTTGTGTAACTCAATCCATAACCGAATGGAAACAAAGGCTGACCCGTCATGTTGTTGTAATCATCTCCCCTGCCGGTAGGTTTGTGATTATACACCAAGGGCAACTGTGCTTCAGACAAAGGAAATGTGATGGGCAACTTTCCGGAAGGATTTGCATCACCAAACAAAATATCTGCAATGGCATGTCCTCCCTCTTCACCTGGATACCAAACATCTAATACACCATCAATTTGATCAATCCAATTGTGCATTGTAATGGCAGACCCTCCTACAAGTACTACTACCACTGGTTTTCCCAAGGATGCCAATTCTTTGATCAATGTTTCCTGATGACCGGGCAATGACAAGGTTGCACGATCCTGAAATTCACCTTCTTTGATTCCTACAACCACAATAGTAGCGTCTGATGATTTTGCAATACTGATGGCTTCATTTATTTTTTGCTGATGATCATTCCTGATACCAAAATTCCAAACAAATTTGATCAATGCATTTCCTTGTGACTCACGAAATTCAATTTTAACATCGTATGATTCTCCCTTCACAAATTCATGATCAACAAGTGAGGTATGATATCCTCCTTTCAACCATTTGTTCACAACAAGTTTATTGTTGATATAGAGTTTATATCCATCGTTACCTTCCAAACCAATCTTGAATTTTCCAGATTCAGGTGAAATCAATTTTCCTGTCCATCGAACTGAATAATTATCTGTAGTGAGTTTTGGATCAGGTGGAAATAAGGTCCAGTGAAAATCCACATGTCCATCTACCCTTGAAAACAATGGTGTTTGTCCGGGTTCAGAGCTATTGAAATATTCACCCTTCAATCCTTTAAATGTTTTCCCATTTTCAACCATACTCAAATATTCAGCGGGGATAGAAACCCATTCAATATTATTTCTATCAACCCCTTCAGCATAAGCAACATTCACTTGATTTCCCAATTTTGCACGAATGCCATCCAGTATATTCACTGTACCATTGGAGGGACCGCTGTATCCACCCAATCTTCCTTCCATTGCATCTTTACCAATGACAGCAATGGAGCTTAATGTTTTACGAAGAGGAAGTATTTGGTGATCATTTTTCAACAACACGATGGATTCCAGTGCAGCCTTTTTAGCGATTTGTTTGTGTGATGTATTATTGACCCATTGTTCTGCTTCACTTATTGAAGTGTATGGATGTTCGAACAAGCCCAGCTCAAACTTGGCTCTCAAAACACGAGACACAGCATCGTCGATTCTTTTTTGATTGATTTTTCCATTGAGGAAAGGAGGAATAAACAATTCGTGGTGTTTGTATTCTGTTTGGAAAATAACATCCAAGCCATTGTTAATAGCGTATTGTCCAGATGCTGGATAATCTGTGGCGGTATTGTGCAATACAGTTGCGCCTCCAACAGCACTGGCATCAGAGATCACAAAGCCATTGAATTTCCATTCGGATTTCAGTTTTTTATTCAGCAACCAATCATTCGCTGTAGCAGGACTCCCATCATAGGAATTGTAAGCGGTCATGATAGAACGTGCGCCGCCTCGTTTGATAGCAGCCAGAAAAGGAGGAAAGAATTCTTCCTCCATAAAACGTTCATTGTAATGGATGGGGTAACTATCGCGACCGCCATCGCCTACATTGGCAATGAAATGTTTAGGGGTGGTAACCACACCCATTTTTTCAAAGGGACTCACAAAAGCAACGGCCATTTCAGATGAGAGAAAAGGATCCTCTCCGTAGGTCTCTTCTGTTCTACCCCATCGAACATCGTTGGCAATATTAATTACGGGAGATAAGACGTCTCTGATTCCTCTGACTTTTGTTTCAACAGCAATGGCAGTAGAAACCTGACGCATCAGCGCCGTATCCCAGGTGGCAGCGAGTGCAATGGCTTGAGGGAAAGATGTAGCTCCTTGACGCACCAAACCATGCAGGCATTCATCAAATGCGATGATGGGAATTCCCAGTCGCGTTTTCTCCACAAAATATTGTTGAATTGCATTGATCTTTTGAGCAAGCAGCAATGCGTTTTCGCCGGTGCCATAACTCAGCATTTGAGAAGAAGCCGAATTGCCCGCAGATGCTGCACTGACTTGAAAACCGAAGATGCCATTTTTGTATTGGGATGCATCTTTTCCAAGATCTCCGGGGATCATGAACAGTTGCCAAAATTTTTCTTCAGTTGTCATGCGCGATAGCAAGTCTTTTACCCTGACATCCACAGAGAGTTTTGAATTCTTGTAGGGCAGCAGCGATTGTGCATGCAATTGAAAAGAAATAACACAGAGAATTAGAAAAGAGAAACTATATGATTTCATGTTCAATGAATTGGGAATTAATTTGATTTGATTTGAACCTGTTCGATGCGCGACATTCCTTTGAATTGCAATTCCATTTTAGGTGTGTCCTCGCCCACAAAAGTGCAATCTGCCATGATGGTATGACTTCCTGAGGAGAGTATCAATGGCTTTATGTTGATGGCTTGATTGCCCTTGGGTTTGCCATTTTTATTATAAATACGAATAACATTTGTTCCGTCGCAGACCAGGCTTTCACCGGCTTGCAATTCAAGTGGAAGATTGATTTCCGCGTATTGATCGATTTGCAATTTGATATTTTTCAAACTGCCTTCCTTGCCAACCACATTCAATCTGAATTGAAGCAATTGTTCTTTCCACGGTTGGTTAAATGTCCAAGTTGTTTGTGTAGGTTCACCTGGTTGTCGCTCATATTTTTCACGAATGAAAACATTTGAAAGATCATATTGACTTAGGTTCCATGTGCCTTCGGCGATTTTTTCCAGATGAAATTCGTTTTTTGGGTTTTTCAATCGCGATTGTTGTTCTTCGTTGAAAGCATGGCCGTTTCTTGCTGACTCCCATTCACGGATGGCATCCAAGAGCTCGCCAGATAAGGGATTGGCACGAAGTGATTTGGGTCGCGCTACCATGGCGAACCCAGCATTGTAGCCAGCTGCGCGGGCAAGCATCCATTCCATTTCAGACAATGTAGTTTTTTCAGAAAGCAAATACCATCCCAACATGTGAGGCATGTAGTTTCTTTCAAAAAGTGCTTGGTTGTCGATCCGATATTGCTGCATGCTTTCGTTGAAGCCACCGTACCAGGGTTCGCCCCAATTGTAATAAGAGCAGATATGCCAGAAAAAAGTTTTGCTTAAGCTCGTGCCAACAATCAGATCATGTTTCACCTGATCATACACATCCTTTGCAAACAGATCGATTCCGTAATCTCCTTGTCCCGCAGAGAGTGCGCCTTCCAGACCATCAAAATCAAGATGATCCACCCCTGTTTCATTCAAGAAATTTGCAATGTTCGATGCAATTTCCCTTTGGAGATTCATGTTTGGAAAGAATACATTGTAAGGGTGATCCATTAATTTTTTTACGGTTGCTCCCGTAGTATGCGCAGATGCTGTTGTACCGAATGCACCTCGCTGGCAATCGAGCAAAATATAAGGCTTGTTTCCAGAAACAGATTTATATCGTATCAGTTCATTCCCAATCTGTATCGTATGCAGTGTATTGTTTTGTTGTGGGGAAAAATATTCAGGTGATTCTACGATGATGGAAGTTTGGGTTGCATCGATATTGTTCATCAAGAGAGATGAACCTGTAGCACTCAATCGCTCATCTGGCGTTGGAGTAATGTATGGATCATTGGTGTTAATGAAATTCGTCAACGTGTGTACCCCGAAATGAAGTCCGTTTTGATGCGCTTTTTCCACTGCGATTTTCATTCCTTCTTTCCCGTGAGGAAATTGATCTTCATCCAGAATGTAATGTCCCCAGCTTTTGAAAGGCCCTTCGTGATACAGCGAGATGAGTCCCGCCCGCTTGGTGTATCCAATCATTTCATCCACGTCTTTTTCACCGAAAGAAGAGATCAGGTATGATTTTCCGAAGAGGGGTGATTTTTTAAACCACACACCGTTGATGGTTGGATGAGGGAGATTTTCTGCCAGTTCGATGGCTTCGAGACGATCCAAGGTTTCGGGTTCATTGCAAGAGAAGAGTGCTATTTTGGAACCAACGACAAACTCTCCTTTGATGGCAGTCACTGGCATGTTTTTAAAGTTGCCACCCCATACATCTGCCAGTCGATTTTTGTCGCGATTGATTGCATAAGCCTGAATAGAGCTCCCTGATTTAAATGGTTTAGCGGCGATGCCACGGGCCCAGGTGCTACCTTCATTGCTTGGGTAATCTCCACCCTGGGTTTTGACGTTGAGTACTTGCAATCCGAGTGATACATTCCCATCTCTAACCACACCAATCACTTCCCCGATGGTTTTGTTGATGGTGGTGTAGTATGGTCCCCATATGATGGCATCTATTTTGCTGGCTGGTGTAGCTTTGGTGATTTCCAATACAAGGTGTGTATTTTTTTCCTGAATCGCTATTTCAATAGAGGCTCCAAGTGATGCATACTTCAGTGTTATTTTATTTTGTTCTGTTTTGCAGGTTGCAGAAGAAGGTTGGATTCTTTTACCGTTGGAAACGATGGTGAGCAGACTGCTGGAAGTATCTGCGAGAAGATAATTCTGATTGGTGGTGGAATTATAGAGTTTAGTGATTCTTCCTTTCACATCCAATTGGAGTTGAAAATCAGCTGATTTAAAAGAGCATTGCGATATGGCATGAAGAGAAATGAAGAACAGGAAGAAAGAAAGGCAGAGGGATCTATTCAGCATGGTATGGTGATTGAAATAAAAAGTCTTTAAAACTAGCAATTTAACCCTGTATGTTAAGCAAAAAAACAAATAGGGGGAACAAAAAGACATTAATCCGACAGGAAATCTGTTTTGGATTTTTTTTTAATGCCCAGTTTGATTATTTTTGCACCCCATTGATATTGAATAGCGGGGTAGAAAAGTAAGTGAACGTTTTGGATTCATATCCGCCATAGGCGGACTCGGGTTCAAGAAAAATATAGAATGGCGGGGTAGAAAAGGTGGTTAGAGCGTTGGATTCATATCCGCCGAAGGCGGACTCGGGTTCAAGAAAAATATAGAATGGCGGGGTAGCTCAGGTGGTTAGAGCGTTGGATTCATATCCGCCATAGGCGGACTCGGGTTCAAGAAAAATATAGAATGGCGGGGTAGAAAAGTAAGTGAACGTTTTGGATTCATATCCGCCATAGGCGGACTCGGGTTCAAGAAAAATATAGAAT
>CANFHO010000025.1 GCA_947447005.1 Chitinophagaceae bacterium | reverse complement strand
TGGGGTGGTAGTGGTTCCTGCCTTTGCTGGATTGGGTGCCCCCCATTGGGATGCATATGCAAGAGGAACAATTTTTGGATTGACCCGTGGAACAACAGATGCTCATATTGCAAGAGCCACTTTAGAGAGCATTGCATTTCAAACATATGATGTGTTGAAGGCCATGGAATCTGATGCTGGCTTGCCCATTGCAGAATTGAGGGTTGATGGGGGGGCTACGGTGAATGAACTTTTGATGCAGTTTCAAAGTGATATTTTGGGTGTCAAAGTGCTAAGACCTGAAGTTATCGAAACAACAGCCCTGGGAGCTGCTTATCTGGCAGGATTGGCAGTGGGTTTTTGGTCGAGTGTAGAGGAAATATCATCTCAATGGAAAGTTTCAGCATCTTTTGTGCCACATATGGAAAATGCAAAAAAAGAAGAGCATATTCATCAATGGCAAAGAGCAGTTAAGGCCGTGTTGGCATGGAGTGAATAATATATACAGTATAACAATTTATAGGTGAACCGTTTATCTTCATTAACAAAGATCAAAGAACAGCGCGAATGGGATATTATCGTGATAGGCGGAGGTGCCACCGGATTGGGCATAGCCGTTGATGCAGCCAAACGCGGGTTCAAGATTTTACTTCTTGAAAAAAATGATTTTGCCAAAAGTACATCCAGTCGAAGTACAAAACTCGTTCATGGAGGAGTGAGATATCTGGCCCAAGGCAATATTAAACTTGTAATGGAGGCTTTAAGGGAAAGAGGATTTTTGTTGAAAAACGCACCTCACCTTACACGAGTGCAACAATTTATTATTCCGGTGTATTCATTTTGGCATAAATGGTTTTATGGCATAGGAATGCTTGTCTATGATTTGTTATCTGGAAAATTAAGTTTAGGCCGGCCTGCTATTCTTGGAAAAAAATCAGTTTTAACGAGAATGCCATCAACACAAGAGAAAGGTCTAAAAGGTGGGATTGTATATGCAGATGGACAATTTGATGATGCACGTTTAGCAATTACCCTGGCGCATACTGCAACTGACTTAGGAGGAGTTCTCATTAATTACTTCACAGTCGTTGATCTTATCAAAGATGAATCTGGAAAAATATGCGGCGTAAGGGCAATGGATGAACTGCGTGAAACTGAATATGATTTGAAGTCGAAAGCAGTTATAAATGCAACGGGTGTTTTTGTAGATCAGGTTCTTGCTTTAGATGATTCATCAAACGCTGCCATGGTTATGCCATCTCAGGGAGTGCATTTGGTTGTTGATCGTTCATTTTTTCCTGGAAATGCCGCAATGATGATACCTAAGACAACCGATGGGCGTGTTTTATTTGCATTGCCGTGGCATCATGAAGTTGTCATTGGAACAACAGATACAGCATTGAATATCATTGAAGAAGATCCTGTTGCATTAGATGAAGAAGTTGAATTTATTATCAATAATTTCAATCAATATAACAGTAAACCAATTGGCAGAAAAGATATCCTTTCAGTATTTGCTGGACTGCGGCCTTTGGTTAAATCATCAAACGCAGGAAAGACATCCCTGGCATCCAGAGATCATACCATTATGGTTTCAAAAAGCCAATTGGTAACCATTACAGGTGGGAAATGGACTACTTACAGACGTATGGCAAAAGATGCGGTGAACAATGCCGCTTTTGTGGCAAAGTTGCCCATCATAAAATGTTCAACCAGGCATCTGAAATTACATGGCTACAGTGAACAGATACACTATGGAGACCCACTTTCATCCTATGGTACTGACTCAGATAAAATAAATGCATTGATTGCATCAAATGCACATTGGGCTGAACGTATTCATCCCAATTTTGAATATACCATGGCAGAAGTGGTTTGGGCTGTACAAGAGGAAATGGCCATGAACGTTGATGATGTGTTGTCTCGAAGAACCCGCATGCTCTTTTTGAATGCACATGCAGCAATCATAGCAGCTCCCCAAGTGGCAAAATTAATGGCTGAATTAATGGGTATGGGAGATCAATGGATAGAGGATCAGATTTCTGATTTCAATGATATTGCTGAGACATATCTTGTTCATCAACCATAAAATTCATATTTTGTACCAAACTGATTGCTTATGAGTCCCTTTATTGCCGAATTAACAGGCACAGCTGTTCTGATCACCCTGGGATTGGGTGTTGTTGCAAATGTTTTATTAAATGAAACCAAAGGAAACAATGCAGGCCTTATTGTCATTGCCTTTGGATGGGCCATTGCTGTTTTTGTAGGGGTATACATATCCGCAGATGCAAGCGGGGCTCATTTGAATCCAGCTGTAACAATTGCATTGGCTGTTGCAGGAAAGTTTGAATGGGACAAAGTTCCTGGTTATTTATTAGCTCAATTCATTGGGGCTTGTATAGGATCTGGGTTAACGTGGTTGGCTTACAAAGACCATTTTAATAAAACCACCAATCAGGGAGCTATATTGGCAGTTTTTTCAACTGGTCCTGCTATCAGAAATAGTTTTAGCAACTTATTGACAGAAACAGTGGCCACATTTGTTTTTGTTCTTTCAATATTTTTTATACAAAAGGGAGAGATGAAACTTGGGGCATTGGATGCATTGCCTGTTGCCCTTCTGGTATTGGGAGTTGGAGTCAGTATGGGTGGCCCAACTGGTTATGCGATCAATCCTGTAAGAGACTTTGCACCAAGGGGGATGCATGCTGTACTTCCCATAGCAAATAAGGGTACAAGCGACTGGCCGTATGCCTGGATTCCAGTTGTTGGTCCAACTTTAGGAGGTGTTTTAGCCGCTTTAACCTATCGTTATTTGCTGTCTTGACAGTATTTTTTCCCCTTATGGTAAAAAAACCTGCAATCTGATTTTTTTGGTCTGCCCATCCTCTTTACCTTTGCGGCCGAAAATAGAGTCATTTCATAATAATAAAGCAACATGGCTAACACAGGAAAAGTCAAACAGGTAATCGGTGCGGTAGTAGACGTTCTTTTTGACGGACAACTCCCCGAGATCTATAACGCATTGGAACTCAAGAGAGAAAATGGGGACACGCTGGTAATGGAAGTGCAGCAACACCTCGGAGAAGACAGTGTTCGTTGTATCGCAATGGATGGTACCGAAGGTCTTGTTAGGGGAACTGCCGTTGTTGATACCGGAAGAGCTATCGCAATGCCAACAGGTGAAGGCATCAACGGACGTCTATTCAACGTTACGGGAGATCCCATTGATGGATTGCCAGCTGTTTCAAAAGCAAATGGTCGTGCCATTCATGCAAAACCTCCAAAATTTGAAGATCTTAGTACTGCTACTGAAGTTCTTTTCACTGGTATTAAAGTAATTGACTTGATTGAACCATATGCAAAAGGTGGTAAGATTGGATTGTTTGGTGGTGCTGGTGTTGGTAAAACAGTATTGATTCAAGAGTTGATCAACAATATTGCAAAAGGCCATGGTGGTCTTTCTGTATTTGCTGGTGTGGGTGAGCGTACACGTGAAGGTAATGACCTTCTCAGAGAAATGATTGAAGCGGGCATCATGAAATATGGTGATGACTTCAAACACAGCATGGAAGAAGGTGGATGGGATTTGGAGAAAGTGGACATGGAAGGTTTGAAAGAATCAAAAGCAACATTCGTATTTGGTCAAATGAACGAACCTCCAGGAGCACGTGCGCGTGTTGCGTTGAGTGGTCTGACCATTGCTGAATATTTCCGTGACGGGGAAGGTGATGGCAAAGGAAAGGATATCCTTTTCTTCGTTGATAATATCTTCCGTTTCACACAGGCAGGATCTGAAGTTTCTGCCCTTTTGGGAAGGATGCCATCTGCAGTAGGGTATCAACCAACGCTTGCTACAGAGATGGGTCTGATGCAAGAAAGGATCACATCAACAAGAAACGGTTCCATTACATCTGTACAGGCCGTTTATGTGCCTGCGGATGACCTTACCGATCCGGCTCCTGCAACAACATTTGCCCACTTGGATGCAACAACGGTGTTGAGCCGTAAGATTGCTGACTTGGGTATCTATCCTGCGGTTGATCCTTTGGATTCAACTTCAAGGATTCTGACTCCAATGATTGTGGGTGAAGCACATTACAATTGTGCAAATAAAGTAAAACTAATACTTCAGCGTTATAAGGAACTTCAAGATATCATTGCCATTCTCGGTATGGATGAATTGAGTGAAGAGGATAAATTAACTGTTGGCCGTGCAAGAAAAGTACAACGTTTCCTTTCTCAGCCATTCCATGTTGCTGAACAGTTCACAGGACTGAAAGGGGTGTTCGTAAGCATCGAAGACACAATTCGTGGTTTCAATATGATTATGGATGGCGAAGTAGATGAGTATCCTGAAGCAGCATTCAACCTAGTTGGTACCATTGAAGATGCGATCGAGAAGGGTAAGAAGATGATGGAAGCTGCAAAAGGTTAATGATTGAATCAACAAAAAACTATCATGCAAATTGAAATACTGACACCCGAAAAAAAACTATTTACTGGAGACGTGTACGGTGTACAACTCCCCGGTGTAAATGGTTCTTTTGAGATCCTGGAAAAACATGCCCCCATGGTGAGTGCGTTGGGTAATGGTGTATTGAAACTTTTGCTCGATAAAAGCGGCAAGAACAGCAAGTACAGCATTGATGGGGGATTCATTGAAGTACTGAACAACAAAGTAACCGTTCTGTTAGAAGGGGCTTCAGAAATCTAGTTGAAATTTAATTTTAGTGCGTTGAGAATTGAGTAGGTCTAATGTATTTCCTACTTGATTCTCAACTTTTTTTTAATGAAATCCTTGACTTATAAATTACTATAATTAAAGTATATCGTGATTAAAAAAATCAATCTTTCCCGAATCAGCATCTCGATTTACTTTTTTGTATGTGGGTTGATTTTTTCAAGCTGGGCATCACGTATTCCAACTATCAAGGATAATTTTAATTTTAATGAAGCTGAATTAGGTGCTGTACTTTTTATGCTACCATTGGGAGCGCTAAGTGCACTTCCACTCTCTGGTTGGGTTGTATATAAATTAGGTAGCAGATTTATTAGCATCATATCGCTTGTGCTATATTCCATTTCGCTCTTTTCCATTTCCATCATCACAACAGTACCTCAGCTATCAGTTGTACTTTTTTTCTTTGGCTTTATTGGGAATATTGCAAATATCTCGATGAATACACAGGGACTTTCTATACAGCATGTGCTTGGGAATCCCATTTTGTCTAGCCTCCATGCAATGTGGAGTGTTGGAGCATTTTTAGCTGCGGCCATTACTGGAATTACTATGCAATGGAAAATAGATGTTCAAAATCATTTGGGCTTCATTGCAATTATTGGATTGCTTTCGTCTGTTTTGCTTGGATCCTATCTTATCAAGGATCATGAGCATGATGAGCCAAAAAAGATTTTTGTTCTTCCTACTAAATCATTGTTGTTCTTAGGGCTCATCTGTTTTTGTGTTGCCATGTCGGAGGGTGCAATGGCAGATTGGAGTTCATTGTATTATAGGATGTCTTTGCATCAAACACAAATTGTTACAACAACCGGATATACAGCTTTTGCTTTTGCTATGGCGACAGGTAGATTTTTGGGAGACAGAATGGTACAGGCTTTGGGATATAAAAAAGTACTTAAGCTTAATGGGTTATTTATATTTCTGGGAATGCTCTTGGCATTGTCATTTCAATCGCCTGTAACTGTCATCATTGGGTTTGCTTTGGTGGGTTTAGGAGTTTCTTCTGTGTTTCCGTTAGTATATACCTTAGCTGCTAAAGATAAATCAATGGCCCCTTCATCTGCATTGGCAGCTGTAAGCAGTGTTGGATTTACAGGGTTTCTATTTGGTCCCCCAATGATTGGTTTAGTTGCTCATGAAACTGGATTGAGATTGGCATTGTTAATTATTGCAATATTAGGTTTCATGATTTGGACGCTCACTTTTAGGATAAAAGAATAAGAGCTATTTCTTCAATAACAAGACACGTTGAATAGACTAATTAAAAGAAGGGTCCAGGGGATAGTTGATTAATGGTCTAAAGTCATCACCCAATTTTTCAATTGAATTTTTCCAAATAAGAGAAGTGTTCTTTTCAAAAACAATATCATTAGAAGCTGAAATGGTGAGCCAACTTTTTTCCATCATTTCTTCTTCCAATTGATTTTCGCCCCATCCGGAATATCCAATATAAAATCGAATGTCTTTTTCTAAAAGAGCACCTTCATTTATCAACGTGCAAACAATTCCAAAATCGCCACCCCAGTATATTTCATCACTTAAATGGAGCCCATCGGGGATGATATCTGGTCTTCTGTGTAGAAAATGAACATGATCCCGCTGAACAGGCCCGCCATCATAAATATTAAAAGTACAATCCTCCAGGAATTCAATGTAATTACCTACAAATTCTTTTCTTTTCTTGTTTAAAACCATTCCGAAGCTACCAGCCTCATCATGTTCACATATTAATACGACCGTTCGCTGAAAGTTCTTGTCTTTCATAAATGGCTCTGCAATGAGTAAAACGCCTTTGTCAATATCAATCATATTTCTAATTTAAATGATATCTGGGGAAATTCAAAATCCTTCCATTCTCGAATATTCCGGCCTCATAAACCTACGTTAAATAAAAGCCTTTCTGTATCTTCAATGGTAAGCATACGTAATTTTGTTCCTTCATGAAAAAGCTTTTTGCAGTCATAACAGTTCTGATTACTCTTTCCATGGTAGGTATCATCCTGATACAATACTCCTGGTTAAAAAATGTTATACTACTAAAGAAAGAACAAATCAGATCTCAAATCAACCAGGCTGAATATGAAGTGATAGATTATTTGGTGGATGTAAAATCAGAAGTGGATGCCAATGTTCCATTGGATATGCTACCGAGTAATCCAAGCGAAGAGTTATTAAAAATGCTGGGTAAAAAAACAATTGCAGAATCTGTAACAGTTAAAGAAATACACGATAAACTCAGAGTTGCATTTTCATCCAACGGATTGCAAAATGCAAAATTTCAATTTGCGATTATCTCGGCCGCCAACGATGAGGGACCTGAATTGGCAACACCAGAATATTTGAGTGTATATGAAAATGCAACGATAGATACAGGGCATAATATCATTGATGTATGGCCACTGATCACAGTGGAAGAATCTGCAGAAGGTATCATGAATCCAAAAGAAAAATTGGTTGTTGTATTAACAGATACGAATGCATATTTGATGAAATCTATTTGGGGATTGCTTGTAGCTGCAGCGTTGTTTTCCTTGACTATTATTGCCGCCTTTTATCTCACAATAAGAACGATACTGACACAAAAGAAGTTGAGTGAAATGAAAACAGATTTCATCAACAACATGACTCATGAATTAAGAACTCCGTTGGCAACAATTTCTATTGCAGTTGATACCTTGAAAAATGAAAAAGTAATTGGAGATCGAGATAAGCTATCTGCCATTGGCAGCATTATTAAGGCAGAAAATATTCGCATGAATACGCAGGTTGAGCAGATTTTACAGGCTGCACAGCTGGATGTGAATCAGGTCTTGAAAGACAAAGTGCCTTTGAATGTTCATGAGGTTTTAGGAAGGTTAAAAGATAAGTTCGCACTTCAACTGGAAGAGAAAAATGCAGTATTGGAAATGCAACTGGGTGCTGATAAAGATGATGTGTCGGGACACCCAGTACATTTTGTGAACATGCTGAGCAATCTGTTGGATAACGCATTGAAATATTCAAAGGATGACATAGCTCCACATATTGTAGTTAAAACATTCAATCAGAAAAAGAATATTGTAATCAGTGTTGAAGACAATGGCATTGGTATGAGTAAAGACACCTTGTCTAAAATATTTGATAAATTCTATCGTGCACATACGGGAGATATACACAATGTAAAAGGCTTTGGATTAGGGCTTAACTATACGCGTAAGATGGTGGAGGCCCATTTAGGGCAAATATCTGTTGAAAGCAGTCTGGGAAAAGGAAGCCTCTTTGTTATCACCCTCCCGCTTTCATAATTTATTTTTTCATGAAAAGCAGAGAGCTGTCGCCATAACTCAAAAAACGGTATTCGTTTTGTAAGGCATGTCCATATATTTTTTTCCATTCATCTCCAGTAATAGCTCCTATGATAAGCAACAATGTTGATTGGGGTTGATGAAAGTTTGTTACCAGGGCTTCAGCCATTTTGAACTGATATCCAGGAGTGATGCAAATACCTGTGGTGCCAACAAGTCTGTTCAACCCATGTTTATACATGTAATTCATCAATGCTGCAAGGGCATCTTTTTTTGATATATTACCTTTTGCTTGAAGACGTAAATCTTCCCATTGTTTTAATTGGAGAATGGAGTTTTCATGATGCATATCAAATATACATTTTACCCCAAGCCAATACAGGCTTTCAATTGTTCGAAGTGAGGTTGTGCCAACCGCAGTAGTTATTCCATTGTTCATAAACAGTTTCTCAATGAGGTCAAATTCAACTTCAATGAATTCTTCATGCATTTCATGCTCAGCAATGGTTTCAGCAGTTACAGGCTTGAAAGTCCCTGCTCCAACATGCAAGGTCAGATGATGTATGGAAATATTTTTTTCAGCTATTTTTTTTAAAACCTCTTCACTAAAATGTAATCCTGCAGTTGGTGCTGCTACAGATCCTTCATGTTTGGCATAAATGGTTTGGTATCTGTTTGCATCATCCTCAGATGCATCTCTTTTAATATAGGGCGGTAAGGGTATCTTCCCTGCATGTTCAATGATCTCCGAAAAGCTAACCTTCTCTTCCCAAGTGAAGCGTACGTTGAAATAATGACCTTCCTTACCCGTTAAGTTGGCAGACACTTCAATTTTTTTGCCTTGAAATTCCACCAACGCATAAATGGGTTCATCTTTTTTCCACTTTTTGACACCACCAATCATACAATGCCAGGAGGACTCGCCAAATTGCTGCAATCCTATGCTGGGAAGTATTCCATTTGCGGGTTCTAGCAGGAATAATTCGATTTGCCCCCCTGTTTTTTTCTTGAAAAACATTCTTGCAGCAATCACTTTGGTGTTGTTAAACACCAACATGCTGTTTTCAGGGATAAATTGATGTATTTGAATGAATTGATGATCATGAATTTCTTCATTCTGCCATAAAAGCAGCCGGGAGCCATGCCTGACGGGCATGGGCGCGTAGGCAATTCGCTCATCTGGAAGCAAATAATCAAAATCTGAGGCTTTGATTAGTGCTGGATCTGGTATGTTTTGTTCGTAATTCACGCCTTATTCACAGGTTATTCACAGGGGCAGTGTGTAAAATCACATAAAATGTGTGATTTTGGCCTAAAACGCAGTGCTGTAGCGGGTTTCCGCTGTGGATAAATATAGAACTGCTAAATAGGGTTTGAAAGTGGGAAATTGTGTTATTTTGTGTCATTATATGTTTATTCTTGTTTAAAACATGGCTACAATTGCATTTTTAGGTGAATATGAGGCTACCCTTGACAGCAAAGGTAGGTTTCTTCTTCCGGCGGGCGTAAAAAAACAGCTGCCTGAAGGGCAAGAACCTGTATTTGTAGTGAACAGGGGTTTTGAAAAGTGCCTCACCATTTACCCTCAACAAAGTTGGGAGCCAATTTACAAGGATATCAGCTCATTGAATGACTTTGATCCGAAGGTTCGTGAGTTCAGGCGTTACTTCCTCAACGGGGCTACTCAATTGGAGTTAGACAGTGCTGGAAGAATGCTTTTGCCGAAAAGCTTGATGGAGTATGCAGGTTTGGAAAAGGATATTGTGTTGGTGTCGGCTGTAAACAAGATAGAAATTTGGGATAAAAATAAGTATCAGCAGTTCTTTGACACTTTTTCACCTGAATCTTTCAGTACGCTTGCTGCTGAAGTGATGGCAAAAAAAGATCAGCCTTGAAAAAATAGCCTTCCATGAAAAAAGGAAAAGATATGAAGGAGTTGAGTGAATTGAGCGAAGGGAACTCCTATCATGTTCCGGTCCTGCTTCAGGAAAGCATTGATGCGTTGGAGATTAATCCTTCTGGAACCTATGTGGATTGTACATTTGGTGGTGGAGGACATTCTCGTGCGATACTTTCAAGGTTGAATGAAAATGGTAAACTCTATGCATTTGATCAGGATGATGATGCGAGGGTAAACCTGCCTGCTGATACCCGCTTGGTATTTATTCCACACAATTTTCGCCATCTCTCCAGATTCCTCAGATTATATAAGGTAGAACAGATAGATGGAATTCTTGCTGACTTAGGAGTCAGTAGTCATCAATTCAATGAACCTTCCAGAGGGTTTTCCATTCGCTTTGATGCTCCTTTGGATATGAGGATGGATACACGTGCCTCCAAGACTGCTGCCGATTTGATTCGAGAATCTTCGGCGCAACAACTTCAGCAAATTTTCCAAGAGTATGGCGAGGTAACAAACTCGAAAACATTGGCCAATCTTTTGGTTGATCAATCTAAAGTTGCCCCAATACGTACTATCAATGATCTTAAAGCGGTATTGGCTCCAATTGTAAAAGGGAATCCAAATAAATATTTTGCTCAGGTTTTTCAAGCATTGAGAATGGCTGTGAATGAAGAAACTGCCTCATTGCTGGATTTATTGATTCAATCAGCTACAGTTTTGAAGCCTGGCGGAAAGATGGCGGTAATCACATTTCATAGTATTGAAGATCGGATTGTAAAGAATTATTTTAAAGATGGTGCTGAAGGAGATACAATTCAAGATCCTATTTATGGAACGAAAAGCAATGCCCCTTTTGAACCGCAGAATAAAAAACCAATTGAACCGAGTGAAGATGAGGTTCTAAGAAATCCAAGGTCAAGAAGCGCAAGGTTGAGGGTGGGGGTGAAGAAGTGAAGAGTGAAGAATGAAAAGTGAAAAGTGAAATTGAAAAATAAAACATGTCTGAAGAAGTAAAAAAAGAGCCGAAACGAATTTTCATTAGCCAACAAATGTTGGTCAAGAATATTCCATTCTTTTTATATATATCAGTACTGGCGGTTTTGTATATCTACAATGGACACCATGCTGAAAAAACGATCAAGGACATCAATAAGACTTCGAAAGAATTGAAAGAGCTGCAGTATGAATATAAGATGGTCAGAAGTGATTGGATGTTCCTGACAAAACAGTCGGAGGTAGTGAAACAAGTTGAACCATTTGGTATAAAAGAAATACTTGAACCTCCTA
Source organism: Chitinophagaceae bacterium (assembly GCA_947447005.1). Classification (GTDB taxonomy): domain Bacteria; phylum Bacteroidota; class Bacteroidia; order Chitinophagales; family Chitinophagaceae; genus Pollutibacter. Next base: position 18,892 of record CANFHO010000025.1, on the reverse strand, counting down.
CAAAATTGGAGTTAGATAGTTTAGAAAATAAATAATAGTAGAAATTAAAATAGTTGGAAACAAAAAAGGACATATTATGGCGTAGTTATCTGGTGTATCTTTTGATGCTCCTGATAGGTGTTGCTATTATTGGCAAAGCCTTTGTTATCCAGCAAGTTGAAGGTTCGTATTGGAAAGGGTTGAGTGATAGTTTGCATCTCGAATATCGTGAATTGGATGCAGAGCGTGGCAGTATTTACAGCGAAGATGGAAGGATGTTAAGCAGTTCCATCCCGTATTTTGATATTTATCTTGATTTTGGTGCAGAAGGAATTCAAGAGAAAAATGGGGAACGTTTTAAAAAGAATCTGGATAGCGTTTCAATCAGTCTTGCTGCTATCCTTCAAGCGAAAACGCCGGCAGATTATAAGCGTGAGTTAGCAGCTGTTTTCAGAAATCAGGATCGTTATCATCTGTTGGTGAAAAACATCAACTTCAATCAATATCGTGAGCTCAAAGAGGTGTCTTTCATCAAAAAGAATAAAAATAAAAACGGATTCATATTCGTAGAAAAAGAAAAGCGGATGGCCCCATTTGGATTGCTTGCAAACAGAACGATTGGGTTGGCCAGAGAGTATATGGATTCTTCGGGAAATATAATTAGTAAAAGTGTTGGTTTGGAAAAGACATATGACAGTCTTCTCAAGGGAGTGACAGGTAAGCGTTTGGTGCGTAGAATTTCAGGAGGTGCTTTTGTTCCTGTTGAGGGTCAGGAAATTGAACCTGAAAATGGAAAGGATATCATTACAACCATAGATATCAATGTGCAAGATGTTGCAGAGCAGTCTTTGTTGAAGGTGTTGAGTGAAAATGAATGTGAGCAAGGTACCTGTATTGTTATGGAAGTGAAAACCGGAAAAATCAAGGCTATTGCAAATCTTGGAAGGAAAGCAAATGGGGAATATGATGAGATAAAGAATTATGCAGTGGAGCGTTCAGAGCCTGGATCTACATTCAAATTGATGACAATGCTTGCGGTGTTTGAAGATCAATATGCAAATATCAATTCACATGTAAATATTGAAGGTGGTAAATGGGAATTGAATGGAAAAACTGTTTGGGATAGTGAAAGACATGACCGTACCGATGTTACAGTTCAACAGGCATTTGAATTGAGTTCCAATGTGGGTATGGCAAAACTCGCCATGAGTTATTATTCCAACAACCCTCAACGATATATCAATCATCTCAAGAAATTGCGTTTAACGGGTCGTTCCGGAGTAGATCTCTTGGGTGAATCATTCCCCTTGATTCCAGATCCAAAACGGAGGGATTGGAGTAATGTAACTCTGCCATGGATGAGCTTTGGATACAACGTTGCTGTTAGTCCACTTCAAACTTTGATGGTGTATAATGCTGTTGCCAATAATGGTCGGATGATGAAACCATATCTGGTAAATTCAATTCTTCAGGAGGGTAGGTCAGTAAGAAGTTTTGAACCAGTTATCCTTGAAGATTCGATTTGTTCTCCCAATACACTCAAGCAACTTAAAATTTGCCTTGAAGGTGTTGTAAACTCAGGTACTGCAAAATCATTGCAGTCACCTTATTACTCTTTTGCTGGAAAGACTGGTACAGCTAAAATTGCAAATGGAAACAAAGGATATGATGAACATCATTATCAATCATCATTTGCAGGCTATTTCCCCGCAGAGGCTCCGAAATACTCTTGTATCGTAGTCATAAAAAATAAGCCATTTGCTGCAAAATATTATGGTGCTGCTGTTGCAGGTCCGGTATTTCAAGCCATTGCAGACAAGATGTTCACTTTGGATGCTGAATTATACGCAAGCTATCGTCACAAGCAATTTGCTGATACCTCAAGGTCTATATGGCATGGTACAAAAAACGATTTTGCACGTATTGCAAAGTCTTTGAAAGTGGAACTCAAGGATTCTGGGAAAAAAGGAGTGTTGGCTGCAATGACTTATGGCAAAAAGAAAATGGAAGGTGAAACAACTTCTGTACAACATTCAAATATGCCTGATCTAAAAGGATATGGTTTGAAGGATGCGTTGGAGTTGTTGGAACGTCAGCAATTACAGGTGGTGGCGGTTGGAAAAGGGAAAGTGACTTCTCAATCCATAATGGCTGGCATGCCTGTTCAACGTGGACAAACAGTTTATTTAACATTAGGAGCAATCACACAATAATGGCGGTATTGCAAGACATATTATACAAGGTTAGAATCAAGTCAGTTGTCGGCAACACCCTCGTGCGTGTTGAAGATATTCAGATTGATTCACGTAAAGTGAAGCCTGGTTCATGTTTCATTGCCATTAAAGGTGTTGCGCAGGACGGACATGCTTTTATTGATGCGGCAATATCAGCAGGAGCTTCTGTTGTAGTTTGTGAAACATTGCCAGCACAAACGAAAACTGACGTAACATTTGTTCAGGTGCAAGATGCTGCAAATGCAGCAGGAATGATGGCACATGCATTCTTTGGAAATCCTTCTGAAAAATTGAAGTTGGTAGGCGTGACAGGAACCAATGGGAAAACAACCATTGCAACATTGTTATACAAGTTGTTCATGACACTTGATATAAAAAGTGGATTGCTTTCTACTGTTGAAAATAGAATCGGTTCTGAAGTGATTCCTTCTACACATACTACTCCCGACGTAATCAATCTCAATGCGCTTTTGAAAAACATGGTTGATGCGGGTTGTGAATATGTATTCATGGAAGTGAGTAGCCACGCAGTACATCAACAACGTATTGCGGGGCTCGAATTTGCTGGTGGAGTTTTCAGCAATATCACACACGATCATCTGGATTATCATAAAACTTTTGATGAGTACATCAAGGTTAAAAAGGCTTTCTTTGATGGTCTGTCGTCTGATGCTTTTGCAATTTCTAACATGGATGACAGAAATGGTGTGATCATGTTGCAAAATACAATCGCGGATAAATTTTATTATAGCCTCAGATCCATTGCGGATTTCAAAGGAAGAATCATTGATAATAGTCTCACAGGATTACAAATGTTGGTAAATGAGCAAGAAGTTCATTTTCGCTTGATAGGAGAGTTTAATGCATACAACCTGCTGGCAGTATATGCTACAGCCATTTGTTTGGGTGAAGATAAGCAGGATGTTTTGACTGCCCTAAGTGCAATTACAGGTGCAGAAGGAAGGTTTGATTATCTGGTTTCCAGGAAAGATGGAATTATCGCCATTGTTGATTATGCTCATACTCCAGATGCATTGCTCAATGTGTTGGCTACTATAAAAAAATTGCAAAAAGGTGGAGAGCAAATTATTACCGTTGTTGGTTGTGGTGGAGACAGGGACAGGACAAAGCGCAAATTCATGGGTAATGCAGCTGCAGAATTTAGCACAAAAGCCATCTTCACTTCAGACAATCCAAGAAGTGAAGATCCATATGAAATATTGAAAGAAATGTATGATGGACTTGACCTTTCATTGCAAAGAAAAGTGATCAGCATTGCAGATCGTAAAGAAGCCATTAAAGCAGCATTGATGCTTGCTCATGCCAATGACATCATTTTAGTAGCAGGTAAAGGACATGAAAAGTATCAAGAAATAAAAGGAGTGAAACATCCTTTTGATGATAAGCAAGTAGTAACTGAATTGTTTAACGAACTGGATAAATAAAATAGTATGATCTATCATTTGTATGAATGGCTGCACAATGCGGGGATCAAGTTTCCTGGGGTTGGACTTTTTCAGTTCATCACATTCAGGGCAATGTTGGCGATTTTGCTTTCTTTATTGATTACCATGGTATATGGTAAGCGTATTATTTTATTTCTTCAAAGAAAGCAGGTTGGTGAAAGTGTTCGTGAATTAGGCTTGCAAGGTGAAGAGCAAAAAAAGGGAACGCCAACCATGGGTGGTTTCATCATCTTGTTAGGAATTCTGATTCCTACTTTATTGTTTGCCAATTTGGACAAAGTTTATATCAAGTTGTTGTTGTTGAGTACCGTATGGTTGGGTTTGGTTGGGTTTGTTGATGACTACTTGAAATTGAGAGCTAAGCGTATGGCTCAACAGCAGGGAGTGGGTTATAAGAAAGGCGATAAAGATGGATTGGCAGGATGGTTTAAAGTGATGGGGCAAGTTGGATTAGGTATCATCATCAGTGCAACATTGTTGTTGAATGATAATGTCAAAGTGATGCGTGAATACAAAGGGATTAATAAACCTGCAAATGCAATTGAAGTGAAATATCAGGGTGGGGTTCGCTATTTTGTAAAAGCGAATGAACCTATTACAACAATCCCTTTTATAAAAGATCATGAATTTAATTATTCAAAATTGCTTCCGGCTGGTTTGCGTAATTATGGTTGGCTCGTTTATATGTTTGTTATCATTTTTATCGTAACTGCGGTTTCTAATGGTGCAAATATTACAGATGGATTGGATGGGTTGGCCACGGGAGTTTCAGCAATAGTAGGTGTTTGTCTGGCTTTGTTTGCATATGCAAGTGGCAATCTTTTACTGGCAGATTATCTCAATATTATGTATATACCCAATCTGGGTGAAGTTTCCATCTTCATTGCTGCAATGATTGGAGCATGCATTGGTTTCCTATGGTACAATACATATCCTGCTCAGGTTTTTATGGGTGATACAGGAAGTCTGGCATTGGGTGGAATTATTGCTTCCTTGGCTATTATGGTAAGAAAGGAATTATTGATCCCTATCTTCTGTGCCATCTTCCTTGTAGAAAATTTAAGTGTGATGATTCAGGTGAGCTATTTCAAATACACCAAGAAAAAATACGGAGAGGGACGAAGGGTGTTCTTGATGAGTCCATTGCATCATCATTACCAAAAGAAAGGATATCATGAGAGCAAGATTGCTGTGCGTTTCTGGATTGTGACTTTGTTATTTGTTGTATTTGCAATCATGTCATTAAAAATTCGATAATCAAAAAAAGCTTTTTATAAATCGTTACACGTTGAATAAAAAAATTGTCATATTAGGTGGAGGTGAAAGCGGAGTCGGCGCAGCCATTCTTTGCAAAAAGGAAGGATATGATGTTTTTCTGTCTGATGGAGGCATGTTGAAAGAAAAATACATTCAGGAATTGAATAAATGGAATATTCAATATGAACATGGCTCTCATAATGAAGGCATAATTCTTCAGGCTGATGAAGTAATGAAAAGTCCTGGCATATCTCACTCTATTGCTATTGTGCAAAAAGTCATTTCTGCAAATATTCCTTTGATTAGTGAAATGGAATTGGCTTACCGTCATAAAGGCGAAAGCAAGATTATCGGTATTACAGGAAGCAATGGTAAAACAACGACCACTTCATTGATTTATCATATATGCAAAGAAAGTGGTATGGATTGTGCATTGGTTGGCAATATTGGAAATTCAATTACAAAGCAAATCGCATTGGATCCAAAGCCATTGTATGTGGTAGAAATCAGTTCTTTTCAATTAGATGATATCATCTCATTCAGGCCTGATATTGCAGTGCTAACAAATATAACAGAAGATCATCTGGATAGATATGATCACAATTTTGAGAAATATATAGCATCGAAATTCAATATCGTTAAGAATCAAACAGCATCTGACTTCTTCATATACAATGCAGATGATGCAGTTACTGTTAAGTATCTAAGCAAGTTCCCATTTCATTCTAAACCACTTCCGATTAGTATGCAAAACGAAACACCCAAAGGGGCATTTATCAAGGCGAATACCATGAAAGTTCATCATGGTGAAGGATTGTCAATGAGTGTGTATGATTTTGCTCTTCGCGGCAAGCATAATCAATACAACACAATGGCTGCGGCTGTTGCCACTTCTGTAGTGGGAATACGAAAAGATAAGATAAGAGATGCAGTTTCATCCTTTGAAAGTTTAGAGCACAGAATGGAAAAAGTTGCAACGGTGCGTGGTATTGAATTTATCAATGATTCAAAGGCCACTAATGTAAACAGTACCTGGTATGCATTGGAAAGTATGGATAAGCCTGTAACACTCATCCTTGGTGGTGTTGATAAAGGGAATGATTATTCTTTGATCGAAGAAATGGTAGCAGAAAAAGTGAAGACCATTATTTGCATGGGAGTTGACAATAAAAAGATTCATGCTGCATTCGAGGGTAAGGTTAATGCAATTATAGATGCGGGCAGTGCAGAAGAGGCTGTAAGAAAGTCGTATGAGAATTCACAGAAAGGTGATGTGGTTTTGTTGAGCCCTGCATGTGCAAGTTTCGATTTGTTCAAAAATTATGAGGATAGAGGACAACAATTTAAAAATGCAGTAAGAGAGCTGTAAAATATGGCATCAGAAAAAATCGATATGAAGCAATATTCACTTGGAAGTATTACCAGCAAAACCATGGGCGATAAAGTCGTTTGGGCAATTGTGGTATTGCTGACCATGATGAGCCTGCTTGCTGTATATAGCAGCACTGGCACACTTGCTTATAAGATGTCGAGAAGTACTGAGTCATATTTGTTCAAGCAATTTGGTTTCATCACAGTGGGTATAGCGATTATCTATTTTGCACATTTGGTAAACTATACTGTTTATTCAAAGGTTTCACAGTTGTTATTTATCATATCTATACCATTGCTTATTTATACTTTATTCTTTGGAACAAATCTCAATGATGCAAACAGGTGGATAAGACTGCCAATCATCAATCTTACTTTCCAAACATCTGATTTGGCAAAGCTTGCCTTGTTTATGTATCTCAGTCGCCAACTTAGTAAACGTCAGGAAACAATCAAGGATTTTAAAAATGGTTTCCTTCCTGTCATATTACCTATTGTTGTTATCTGTGCTTTGATTGCACCTGCAAATTTATCTACTGCATTGCTTACAGGCGCAACAGGTTTGGTATTGTTATTTATTGGAAGGGCCAGTCTTAAACATATTGGAGGCGTCATTGTGATTGCTGCAATCCCAGTAGTTATGTTGATTGGCTTTGCTAAAATGTATTATAATGAATCTGATCACAAGGCAGAGCCATTGCCAAAAATACTTACAAAAGGCAGGGTTGGTACATGGATAGGGCGTGTACAGACTTTCATGTATGCCGATAAAACAGAAACATCTTATCAAATTCAGCAAGCAAAAATTGCCATTGCTAAAGGTGGTTGGATGGGATTAGGTCCGGGTAATAGTGAGGCTAGAAATTTTCTTCCACATCCATATTCAGATTTTATTTATTCTATTATCATTGAGGAATATGGGTTGATGGGAGGTGCTGTGGTACTGATGATCTATCTGCTTTTCTTCTATCGGTGCATTAGAATCATGAAAAAATGTCCTTATGCTTTTGGTGCATTTCTGTCATTGGGATTGAGTTTTACCTTGGTTGTACAAGGCATGGCAAATATGGCGGTGAATGTGAATTTGGTGCCTGTAACAGGCGTAACACTTCCTCTTGTGAGTATGGGTGGTAGTTCTTTTCTCTTCACATGTTTGGCTATTGGAATCATATTGAGTGTTGCAAGAAATGTGGAGTCGATTGAAGGAAATACAGCAGAAGAAAAATCAAATGAAATAGTAAGCAAATGAAATTGAATAGGATTATCATAGCAGGAGGCGGAACAGGAGGACATATCTTCCCGGCGATTGCTGTTGCCAATGCGTTAAGGCGCATGGATCCTTCTATAAGCATTTTGTTTGTTGGTGCGAAGGGAAAGATGGAGATGGAAAAAGTTCCACTGGCTGGATACGAAATCAAAGGATTGGATATTGCTGGTTTCAACAGGGCCAAGCTTCTGAAGAATTGGAGCCTTCCCTTCAAATTGGTGAAGAGCTTTTTCCAAGTGAAAAAAATATTTGCTGAATTCAATCCAGATGCTGTTTTTGGGGTAGGAGGATATTCAACATTTCCAGTGTTGAAATTTGCACAAGGAAAAGGAATTACAACATTTATACATGAAGCGAATTCTTTTGCAGGAAAGAGCAATATGATGTTGGGAAAAAATGCAGACTTGATCATGGTGGCGACACCTGGTATGGAGAAGTTTTTTCCAGCTGAAAAAATTGTAGTTACAGGAAATCCGATTCGTCAGGAAATAGCATCTGCAGTCGTTATGCATGAAGAGGCAAGAGAGTTTTTTGGAATGAGGGAAGGTAAGCCAACCGTTTTGGTGATTGGCGGAAGCTTGGGTGCAAGAAGCATCAACAATGCCATCGCAACAGGCATAAATAAAATAATACAATCTGGAATTCAATTGATTTGGCAAACCGGGAAAGGAAATTTGGAAATCGTTTCAGAAGATGTAAGAAAACGTAAGGAATTGTGTGTTTCTGAGTTCATCACCAAAATGCATTATGCATACAAGGCCGCCGACTTGGTGGTTTCAAGAGCTGGTGCTATTGCAATTGCTGAGATTTGTGCAACAGGCAAGGCCTCCATTCTTGTTCCCTATCCTCATGCTGCAGAAAATCATCAAACAGTGAATGCTTCAGTATTGGTTAAAAATGGAGCAGCAGTTATGGTAGCCGATAAAGAAGCAGATGAAAAATTAGTTGATCAAATTCTTTTGTTGGCGGGTGATAAAGAAAAAATAAATGCATTCGGTAAAGCAGCTCATCAATTGTATGTTCAGGATGCTGATAAAGTGATAGCAAATAAAATGATCGAAACATTGGCAAAGAAATAATGAACGGAGAGATTAACATATCAGATATAAAACAAGCCTACTTTGTAGGAATCGGAGGCATTGGCATGAGTGCCCTTGCACGGTTCTTCAAAGCCAGGGGTGTGGCTGTGTCTGGATATGACAAGACTTCCACCGCACTAACGGATACACTTGTATCTGAAGGCATTGATGTGCATTTCGATGATGAGCCAAACCATATCCCATCAGATGTGGATGTGTTTATTTATACTCCTGCTATTCCTAGTGACAATAAAGTAATCAATGCATGTAGGCAATCAGGCAAGCCATTGCTGAAGCGCAGCGATCTCTTGCAAATTGTTTCAAAGGGTACATACAATATATGCATCGCTGGAACACATGGTAAGACGACCATCAGTACGATGGTGGCGCATGTCTTGCGAGATTCCGGATTTGGATGCAATGCATTCCTCGGAGGTATTGCTTCAAACTATGGAACAAATTTCTGGAGCAGCAGCAACCAAGTATGTGTAATTGAGGCAGATGAATATGATAGAAGCTTTTTGAAACTTTTTCCAAATGTGATTTGTATTACCGCAATGGATCCAGATCACCTGGATATCTATGGTACTGCTGAAGAAATGGAAGAAAGCTTTATTCTTTTCACACAAAATTTAAAGGAAAATGGATTGCTTATTTCGCGTAAGGGTTTGTCGCGGGAAAATGAGCTTCATGGTGATTTACACCTGACCTATCAGTTGCAAAATGAAACTGCAGATATACATACTGTTGGTCTGAAAGTTGAACAGGGCTCATATCGTTTTGATGTGAAAGGAACAGGTTGGTTGATTCATGATATTACACTTCATATGGGAGGCTTGCACAATGTGGAAAATAGTCTGGTGGCCATTTCCATAGCAAAGCACTTGGGTATTGATGATGATAAAATCAGAAATGCAGTAGCATCATTCAATGGCGTGAAGAGAAGATTTGAATACATTGTTCGCAATGAAGAGCATGTGTACATCGATGATTACGCGCATCATCCGGAGGAGTTGAAGGCTCTCATCAGTGGTGTGCGTTCATTGTATCCATCACAAAAGATTACCATCTTGTTTCAACCGCATTTATTTACGCGAACAAGAGATTTGGCGGATGGCTTTGCAGAGAGTTTGGATATGGCGGATGAAGTATACCTGCTTCCAATCTATCCGGCCAGGGAATTGCCTATTGAAGGAGTGAACAGCAGCATGATTGCTTCGCGCATGAAGCGTAAAGCTACCTTGATCTCCAAAGAGGATATGTTGAAGGTGATAGGTGAACAGAAGCCATCGCTCTTCGTAACTGCTGGTGCTGGTGATGTAGATAAAATGATCAATGAAATAAAAGTATTGATGTCGTGAAACTGAACAAAAGGAAAATATATTATGTATTTGGTTTGGTTGTCTGGTCGATGATCGGCATCGGATTGATATTCCTTTTGGTGAGTGCTATTAAAAAAGAAGATGCTTCTGTATGTAAAGAAGTAAAAGTGATATTCAGTGAGGAACAGAATTATCGGATGTTGGATGAGCATGAAATTTTATCATCACTTTGGCCAGGTGTGCAAAATGATTTTCCAGCGGGTAATAAATCTGCATCATTTGATCTGTTCAAATTGGAAAAGCAACTGGAGAAAAATCCATGGGTACTATCTGCTGATTTGTATTTTGATCAGCAGCATGTATTGAATATTCATGTGCAACAACGTGTGCCTGTTGCACGCGTATTCACACCTGCCGGAAGTTCTTTTTATATGGATGCCTCATATGCAGTGTTGCCGGTAAAATCAAATGATTTGATTTCACTTCCTGTATTCACTAATTTTTATATCAATCCTGCCATTGCAAATGCCTCAGATTCTTCAGTATTGGAGCGTGTTTCATCACTTTCGAAATTCATTCTGTCAGATAGTCTTTGGATGGCACAAATAGAAGAGATATATATTAATCCTGATGGAGGTTTTGAATTGACAACACAAATGGGTGACCAGGTTGTACAGTTGGGTGACAGGGATGATTGGAAGAATATGTTTATGAAGTTAAAAAGAATGTATACACATTTTACAGATGCGGATGCATGGAGTAAATATAGCAAGGTGGATATTCAATACAAGGATCAGGTTGTTTGTGTGAAGCAAAGTGGATTGATGCAAATGACAGACAGCACAAAAGCAGTTGATTCAATAATGGTGGATAAACATTAAAAAAGAAAAAACCAGTAATGGAAAACGATAAATACACTTTTGACAATAACAGCAGTAAACAGAAAGCTATGAACAATGACCAGCCAATTATTGTAGGTCTCGACATCGGAACTACAAAAATCGCAGCAATCGCAGGAAGAAAAAATGAGTTTGGAAAACTTGAAATTCTGGGTTTCGGACTTTCAAGCAGCAATGGTGTGCAACACGGGATGGTGTTAAACATTGATCAAACAATCAAAGCAATAGAAACAGCTTTGAAAAATTGTTATGCTTCCAACCCTGGATTGGAAATAAATGAAGTCTATGTGGGTATTGCCGGACACCATATCAAAAGTCTGCAAACTCGCGGTGATATTGTTCGAAGAGCAACTGATGATGAAATCAAACAATTTGAAATTGATCAATTGATTCAAGATCAGTATAAAACATATATTCCGGCTGGTGATCAGATTATTGATGTGATTCCACAGGAATTCACTGTAGACAATGTACAAAATGTTGTAGATCCAATTGGTTATGCAGGTGTAAAAGTGGGAGCGAATTTCCACATCATTACAGGAGATCGGAATGCGATTCGCAATATTACAAGAAGTGTTGACAAGGCAGGATTGAAAGTGAAGGATCTTGTACTGCAGCCACTCGCATCATCTGCTGCAGTAATGAGTGAGCAAGATATTGAAGCTGGAATTGCAATCCTGGATATTGGAGGTGGAACAACAGATCTGGCAGTGTTTTATGAAGGTATTCTAAAGCATACAGCAGTTATTCCATTTGGTGGAGAAAACATCACCAATGATATCAAAATGGGCTTGGGTGTATTGAGGACTCAGGCTGAGCAAATGAAAATTCAGTTTGGTAGTGCCTTGGCTGATGCTGCTCAGAACAATGCATTTATCAAAATTCCCGGATTGAGAGGATTGCCTTCAAGAGACATCAGTGTGAAAAATCTAGCAGGAATCATTCAAGCTAGAATGAGTGAGATACTTGCTTTCGTAACATTCCATTTGAAACAAGTAGGACTGGATAACAAGATGCTTAACGGTGGCATCGTTCTCACTGGTGGTGGTTCACAATTAAGACATCTGATTCAGTTGACTGAATATGCAACAGGATTGAATGCCAGAATAGGCTATCCAAATGAACACCTTGCTGCAAATCATTTTCCTGAATTGGAAAAACCAATGTACGCCACATGTATTGGTTTGATCCTGAAAGGATACAATGTTTATGAGAACAGCAACAACTATTTGCATGATCAATCAATTAAACAAAAAGATCATACTCAAATTACTGTTGACACTGAATCTGAAACCGAGCCAGTTGCAATTGTAAATGTCAAGAATCGTAAAACAATGAAGGGTTTTATGGATTCAATAAAAGACGGACTCATTGAATTGTTCAAAGAAGAAGGCGACAAGCACCTTTAAAATAACCCCAAAACAACTAACCCAATTCTAAATTCAGCAATATGATACATTTTGATCTACCAAAAGAACAATCATCCATCATCAAGGTAATAGGTGTAGGAGGTGGAGGAAGCAATGCAGTGAACTATATGCACAGCCTTGGTATAGGTGGTGTGGATTTCATTGTATGTAATACAGATGCACAGGCACTTGCCAACAGCAGGGTGCCAAATAAAATACAACTCGGTCCATCATTGACACAAGGTCTTGGTGCAGGCGCCAATCCTGAAATTGGTCGTCAGGCTACTCAAGAGAGCCTGGATGAAATCCGTAAGATCCTCGAGGTGAATACCAAGATGGCTTTTGTTACTGCAGGCATGGGCGGCGGAACAGGTACGGGTGGTGCTCCCATCATCGCGAATATTTGCCGCGATATGGGGATTCTTACTGTTGGTATCGTAACCACTCCGTTTACATATGAAGGAAAGAAAAGATTTCAGCATGCTGAACATGGTATAGAACAATTGAAGTCATGCGTAGACACTTTGTTGGTTATCAGCAATGACAAACTTCGTCACCAATTTGGGAATCTTACCATGAGTGCGGCTTTGTCAACTGCCGACAATGTATTGGCTACAGCTGCAAAATGTATTACTGATGTAATCAATACAACCGGACAAATCAATGTGGATTTTGCTGATGTATGTACAGTGATGAGAAATGGTGGTGTTGCTATTTTGGGAAGTGCTAAGGCATCGGGTGAAGACAGGGCTCAGCTGGCGATTCAGCAAGCATTGAATTCTCCATTGCTTGATAACAGCGATATCAAAGGCGCGAAATGGGTGTTGATCAATATCAATTCATCTACAGGTACTCATGAATTCACCATGGATGAAGTGGATACTATTCAAGAGTATCTTCTTTCTCAGGCAGGTACAGATGCAGAAGTTATTCTTGGTCTGGGATATGATGAATCATTAGGCGATGAAGTTAGTGTAACCATCATTGCAACTGGATTTGAGCAGACTGCACATACAGTAGAATCAATTACAGTGAAACAAGAGCCAAAGGATGAACGTGTAATGTTTACATTGGATATGAATGTTAAGCCAAAGGCAGAAATTGTTATGCCTGCAGCAAAAATAGAAGAAGAGATAAATCCTGTATCAGATCAAATTGTAAAAGATGAATTGGTGCAGACGAGTCTCTTTTTTGAAGATGAAATTTCTTCACCAATTGTTGAAAATGTGAAAGAGGAATTATTTGATGAAGTAAATGATGAAATGCCAATAGTATTTGAATTGGAATTACCCAAAATGCTTACTCCCGTTTTGAATGAAAATAGACAACCTTTGCCAACAGCAATTGATGCAGCGAAGGAAGAAAAACCCTCTCCATCATTTTCATCCGTACGTCCCGCTCAACCTTCCATTGGAGGATTCCTACAAAAACCATCCATGATCTATGCAACGGAACCTGCACAACACGTTCAACAGCCACAACCTGTTCAACAAGTACAGCAGGCACAACCTGTTCAGGAAATTCCACAACCGGTGGAACACCCAATAGCTAAGGTGGAAGAAATAAAGGAGCCTGAAATGCAAGAAGAAGAAAGTATGCAGCTCATTATTAGAGAAGATCTTGAGGTTACCAGGCCAATTGTATTGGAACAACCTGAAACACAGGCTTCTTTTGAAGAGCCAATTGCCGGATTCGATGAAGCAGAAGCCCAAAAGGCCAAGGCTGCTGAGCGCCTGTATAAACTGAGGAATCTTTCCTACAATTTCAATGCATCCGATCCCAACAATGAATATGAGAACATTCCGGCTTATGTAAGACATAACCTTCAGGTGCACAATACTACATTGGCATCTGTAGAAAAATTTTACAGCAGTTACGCTGTGGGTACCGATGAGAACAATGTAACTCAAATCAGTACCATCAATACCTTCCTGGAAGGTAAAAAGCCAGACTGATGTAAAAATTGATCAAAAGTGTATTCGCCCCGGAATTCTTTCCGGGGCTTTTATTTTTACGCTTTTTTCAGTTATCGGGAAAGACGTAATTTTGCAAAAAAAACATCATGCCAACTGTATTGATCACCGGTGGAACAGGAATGATTGGAACAGCACTTAGTCGACAACTCCTACAGCAAGGGTATGATGTGATTATTTTATCGAGAAACCCGATCAAAACCGCATCTCAATATGGAGCTACTTCTCAACAGAATAGCTTTAGGCCCAGTGGAAATATGTATTATGCCAAATGGGATATTGATGGTGGAAAAATAGATGCTCAGGCCATTGCCCAGGCAGATTATATTGTTCATCTGGCAGGTGAAGGGGTTGCAAAAAAGCGTTGGACAAAAAAACGCAAACAAGAAATTATGGAGAGTCGCACTAAAACCAGCGACCTCTTATATAAGAGCCTTTCTACACAGCCCAATAAAGTCAAGGCCATTGTAAGTGCATCCGCCATCGGTTATTATGGTCCAGATCATGGCAAGCCTTTTACTGAAGAAGATCCAGCTACAAATGATTTTTTGGGATCAACTTGCAAGGCTTGGGAGGATAGCATTGAATCAGTGAAAACATTGGGGAAGCGCCTCGTGAAACTCAGACTTGGCATTGCTTTGAGCAACGAAGGTGGAGCATTGGCTGAATTCAAGAAGCCTGCCCGCATTGGTATGGCAGCTGTTTTGGGAACGGGTAATCAGGCCGTAAGCTGGATTCATATTGATGACCTCTGCAGGGCATTCATACATGCCATCGAAACACCAGAAATGGAAGGCGTATTCAATCTGGCTGCACCCAATGTTACCAACAACAGGGAGCTTACACTGGGCATCGCCAAAGCCATGAACGGCAAGTTTTATTTCCCATTCAAAGTGCCTACGTTCGTGCTTAAATTGATGATGGGTGAAATGAGCATAGAGGTCTTGAAAAGCACCACCGTTGATTCATCAAAACTTCAAAAAACAGGATTCAATTTTATTTTCCCAACCGTTGGGTCTGCCTTAAAGCATTTGATAGGATAGTTGCCCTGAGTTAGGGGCTAGAGGCTAGGGGTTAGGTTCTAAAGAAATCTAACCCCTAACTCCTAACTCCTAACTTCTCCTCCAACTTCATTCACCTCAAACCCATATTTGCCGCCATGGACAAGAGCTACATTGTCTTGCTCATGACTCACCGGGAAACCAAAACAGACTGGATAGTCGTATTCATTTACGGCATCACGAATAATCTCATAAACGGTTTTCCCAAACGGACGCTCGGTGTCTTTTGTATCTGAAAATCCGCCAACAATCAATCCTTTTAGTTTACTCAACTTTCCGGCTCTCTTCAATTGCAACATCATCCTGTCTACATTATACAACTGTTCACCTACATCTTCCAGAAACAAAATCTTTCCTTTTGTATCCAATTCTGCATTGCTGCCAATGGCATGGGCGAGTAAACATAAATTCCCTCCAACAAGCTTTGCTTTTGTTTTTCCTGTTCGGTTGAATGCATGATGCGGTGTCAGATAACTGTGTGATTTTCCTTCCAGACAATCTTTAAGAGAAAGTGTGTATTTGTTTTCTGATGGCTCTGAATTGAATGCATTGGCCATGGGGCCATGGATGCTGATGGTTTTCAGCTGCTGATGCATATATCCATGAAGGATCGTAATGTCGCTGAAGCCAATGATCCACTTCGGATGCTTTTTGAATTTCTTCCAGCTGATTTGATCCAGAATTCTCGTTGTTCCATACCCACCCCTTGCACAAAGGATCGCTGCAATCCCATCATCATCCAAGAAGCCCTGTATGTCATTTAGTCTTTCCTCGTCGGTACCTGAAAAATAGTTTTTGGATTTACCTCCCACCGTTTTTCCAACCTTCACCTTGTATCCCCACTTTTTTAATGTCTTTACACACTGAGCAGTCTTTTCCGCAGGCATAAACCCGGCAATGCATACCAGCGCAATGGTATCGCCTTTTTTTAGTGGAGGAGGGAAGTTAGTCATAAGTGTAACTATTATTGAGTCAATTCAAAAATAACATTAATTAAGGGAAAGAGGCAAGGAGGAGAAACGGTGAATTGGTGAAACGGTGAAACGGGGAAACGGATAGTTATGATTATCCTCTTTTAAAGTGAATAAAAATAAGTATTTGACTTATAATTTTAACAAACACTCCGTTTCACCGTTTTCCGTTTCACCGTTTCACCAATTCCCCGTTTTACCGTTTCACCGTTCCCCTCCCTGCCTCCTTGCCTCTTTCCCTTAATTAACTACCTTTGCTCCCTAAACCCCCCGAATCGTGTCTCAACCTAAACGTTACCTCGTTACTTCAGCCCTCCCTTATGCCAACGGGCTTAAACATATTGGCCATCTGGCCGGTGCCTATATTCCCGCAGATATATATGTCCGATACCTCCGCTCCCAAAAACGTGATGTCGTTTTCGTCTGCGGAAGTGATGAACATGGTACAGCCATTCCTATCCAGGCCATGAAGGAAGGCACCACCGCACAAGCCATCATTGATAAGTATCATCAGGCCATGAAAGAAGACTTTGCGGATCTGAACATCAGCTTTGATGTCTATCACCGCACTTCAGATCCATTGCATCACGAGACTTCCCGCGAATTTTTTACTTACCTGCACGACAGAGGTGAGTTGGAAACAAAGGAAACTGAACAGTTTTTCGATGAAGGATCACAGACTTTTTTGGCCGACCGTTTCATCAAAGGAACTTGCCCTAAATGCAAAAGCGATCGCGCCTTTGGTGATCAATGTGAAACCTGCGGATCTGCACTGAGTCCGGATGAACTGATCAATCCGGTGAGTACCATCAGCGGACAAGCACCGGTGAAAAAGAAGACCACACACTGGTATCTTCCATTGGCAAAGCATGAGGAGTTTCTACGTAGTTGGATTTTAGATCAACATAAAGATGATTGGAGACCTTCTGTGGTTGGACAATGCAAAAGCTGGATTGATGGCGGATTACAGAGCAGAGCGGTGACGCGTGACTTAAACTGGGGTGTGCAAGTGCCTTTGAAAGATGCTGAAGGGAAAGTATTGTATGTGTGGTTTGATGCCCCCATCGGATATATTTCTGCCACCAAACAATGGGCCCTCGACAACAATAAAGATTGGGAACCCTATTGGAAAGATGCAGATACCCAACTCGTTCATTTCATCGGAAAAGACAATATCGTATTCCATTGCATCATCTTCCCAGTGATGCTGAAACTGCATGGAAACATCCTCCCAGCCAATGTTCCAGCCAATGAGTTTCTCAACCTGGAAGGTGATAAAATGAGCACCAGCAGAAACTGGAAACTTGAAATGCGTGATTTTATTACGGATTTTGTGAAGAAAGAAAATGGAGGTGATCAATGTGTGGATATGCTTCGTTATTACCTCACACAAATCGCTCCTGAAAGCAAAGACAGTGAATTTACCTGGAAAGGATTTCAGGATGCTGTAAACAGCGAACTGGTTTCGATCTTCGGAAACTATGTCAACCGCACTTTCGTGCTGATGCACAAACTCTGCCATGGCAAGGTTCCTAAATTTCATGCTGATGTGGCTGATGATTTGGATGCACAATTGGTAAACGATATCCAGGCAGCCAAAGCGCGCATTGAGCAATCTCTCGAAAATTATAAATTCCGTGAAGCACTGTTTGACGTGATTGATTTGTCACGCAAGGGAAATAAATACATGCAGGATAAACAACCATGGATCGTTGCCAAAACCCTGGCAGAGAAGCCGGAAGATCAAAAGCTGATCGACAATTGCATGCATCATTGCCTCCAGTTGATGGCCAATCTGGCGATCATGATCAATCCATTCCTGCCATCCACAGCAAGGAAAATGTGTTACATGATGAAGGTGGTGGATAGAATGCTGGATTGGGAAAATGCTGGCAGCATCAAGCTTTTGAGTATGGGTTACAGCATGCGCGAACCTCAGTTGTTGTTCAGAAAAATTGAAGACGAAGAAATTGCTGCACAAGTGGAAAAACTCAAGGCCGGTGCAGCTCTTGCTCAACAAGCAGAAGTTGTTGCAGCTGAACCTGCTGCTCCTCAAAACGATCTGAAAGCTGAAATTGTATTTGATGATTTTGGCAAAATAGATCTTCGTACTGGCATCATCCTCTCAGCTCAAAAAGTTCCCAAAGCAGATAAATTGCTCCAACTGGAAGTGGATCTTGGTTTTGAAAAAAGAACCATCCTCTCTGGAATCGCCATGCATTTCCAACCGGAAGAAGTGGTTGGAAAACAAGTGGTGGTTGTAGCCAATTTGGCCCCACGCAAAATGCGCGGTATCGACAGCAACGGCATGATACTGATGGCTGAAGATGCTAACGGAAAACTTCATTTTGTTCAACCAGAAAATGCCATCGCTGGTGGTTTGAAGGTTAGCTGATCTATGTTGTAGGTTGTATGTTCCATGTTTAGTAACTTACAACCTACAACCTATATTTTCATGAAACCAACCATCAAAAAAGTAGCCGTCCTCGGAAGCGGTGTCATGGGTTCCAGGATCGCTTGTCATTTCGCTGGAATCGGCATCCCTGTTCTCTTGCTGGATATCGTAAGCCCTGATGCAGTTGGCGATACAGCCAAAGCAAAGCG
>CANFHO010000024.1 GCA_947447005.1 Chitinophagaceae bacterium | reverse complement strand
AGTGACTGTAACACCTTTACCCTGATATTTCTGCGACTGATCATCTTAAAGAGCTTATTTTGGAGCGCAAATATAGCATAATAATTTTGCACCAGACATTTTTGAATTTTAATGCAATTATGACATATTGACTTGGGTGATAAACTGACAAAAAAGAGTGGTTTTTCATTTGAAAAAGGGAATAGTCTGACATAATTTCAACCCTTACGGGTTGGTACAAATTTAGATATATGTGGGAAGTTGCAGAAACAGATGTATTTTTAACAACTGTGACTATTTAAAATTTAAAATCAAAAAACGTAAAAGCTATGGCCAAGAAGTTAAGCATTACCCCCTTGCATGACAGGGTGATCGTGAAACCAGCCCCTGCTGAGGAAAAGACTGCAGGTGGAATTATTATCCCTGATACTGCTAAAGAAAAACCA
Source organism: Chitinophagaceae bacterium (assembly GCA_947447005.1). Classification (GTDB taxonomy): domain Bacteria; phylum Bacteroidota; class Bacteroidia; order Chitinophagales; family Chitinophagaceae; genus Pollutibacter. The sequence goes on along the minus strand of CANFHO010000024.1, from coordinate 30,727 downwards.
CAAAAAGGAACAGTGGTGGCAGCAGGTCCTGGCAAGAAAGACGAGCCAATGACTGTTAAAACAGGTGATACTGTAATGTACGGAAAGTACTCCGGTACAGAAATTTCAGTAGAAGGACACGATTATCTGATTATGAGAGAGTCAGATATTCTTGCAATTGTATAATAACAGAACCAATTTAAAAACAGAAATATGTCTAAGCAAATATTCTTCAATCTTGAAGCCCGCAACAAAATGAAAAGAGGTGTTGACACCCTTGCAAATGCGGTTAAAGTAACATTGGGTCCTAAAGGCCGTAATGTAGTAATTGAAAAGAAATTCGGTGCACCAGCGGTAACCAAGGATGGTGTAACTGTAGCAAAAGAAATAGAATTGGAAGACCCAATTGAAAACATGGGTGCGCAAATGGTTAAGGAAGTTGCTTCCAAAACAGCTGATGTTGCTGGTGATGGAACAACTACTGCAACAGTACTTGCTCAAGCCATCATTACAGAAGGTTTGAAAAACGTAGCTGCTGGTGCAAATCCAATGGATATCAAAAGAGGTATTGACAAAGCAGTTGATTCAATTATTCAAAACCTCCGTGAGCAATCTCAAACAGTTGGAAATGATATCAAAAAAATCCAACAAGTTGCAAGCATTTCTGCCAACAATGATGCAGAGATTGGAAAACTGATTGCTGAGGCAATGCAGAAAGTTGGTAAAGATGGTGTAATCACTGTAGAAGAAGCAAAAGGTACTGAAACATCTATTGATATTGTTGAAGGTATGCAATTCGATAGAGGTTATATTTCTCCATACTTCGTTACAAATGCAGACAAGATGGAATGTGAGCTTCAAAGCCCATTCATTCTTATCTATGATAAGAAAATCTCTGCCATGAAGGATATTCTTCACATTCTTGAGAAGGTTGCTCAGCAAGGTGCTCCTTTGTTGATTATTTCTGAAGATTTGGAAGGTGAAGCAATGGCAACTTTGGTTGTAAACAAACTCCGTGGCACATTGAAAGTGGCTGCTGTGAAAGCTCCAGGTTTTGGTGATCGCAGAAAAGAAATGTTGCAAGATATCGCGATCCTTACCAGCGGTGTTGTGATTAGCGAAGAGCAAGGTTTCAAATTGGAGAATGCAGATCTTTCCTACCTGGGCCGTGCAGAGCGTATCACAATTGACAAAGACAATACTATTGTTGTTGGTGGAAAAGGTAAAAAAGCAGACATCAATGCACGTATTGCACAAATTAAATCTCAAATCGAAGCTACCACTTCTGATTATGATAGAGAGAAACTTCAGGAGCGTTTGGCTAAACTCAGTGGCGGTGTTGCCGTATTGAATGTTGGTGCTGCTACAGAAGTTGAAATGAAAGAGAAAAAAGACCGCGTAGATGATGCGCTTCATGCAACACGTGCTGCTGTTGAAGAAGGTATTGTTCCAGGTGGTGGTATCGCTTTCATCCGTGCTATTGATTCTATCGAAAAGAAAAAAGGATTGAACGAAGATGAAACAACTGGTATTGCCATTGTTCGTCGTGCTCTTGAAGCTCCTTTGCGTACTATTGTTTCTAACGCAGGTGTTGAAGGTTCAATCGTTGTTCAAAAAGTTCGTGAAGGTAAAGGCGACTACGGTTACAATGCACGTACAGACAAATACGAGAAATTGCTTGCTGCTGGTGTAATTGACCCAACCAAAGTAAGTCGTGTTGCTCTTGAAAATGCTGCTTCTATTGCAGGTATGTTGTTGACAACTGAATGTGTTGTTGCAGACAAACCTAAAAATGAAGAACCTGTTCATCAGCATCATGGAGCTCCAGGAATGGGCGGAATGGATTATTAATCTACATAATCTTCATACAAAAAAAGGTCCCGGTTTTACCGGGACCTTTTTTGTACCTAAGTGCCTCGTCCTAAAATAAGTTGACACAAAAGTTGACTTATTTTAGGACCATAGAAAGTGCACTAAATTAAATATCATTGTTGTTATTCATATAGTTTCTATACCGTATCGCACCTGAAACAATTAACAGTTGTGCTAAGATATATGTTGTCATTATGTAGATTCGTGCATTTTCAAAAGGTGATTTGAATTTGTTTATTGCCAAGATACTGTCGGATGCAACAAAAAAAGCCGCTCCAATGACAAAAAACAATGCAGTCTTATCATCCAGCTTTTTATATTGCCAGAAAGCAGCAGAAAGCATCGTGCTGATAGTTATCCCATAAAGCAACACAGGTATTTTCATACCGCCAAGCGTTGGCCATAAAATAAGCATCAGTTCAATCAGATAGGCCAAAACCGCAATCAACATGACAGGTCTTAATTTGAAAAACGATGCAGTTGAAGAAGTAGTACGAACGAAAAATAGAATGTAAAATACATGTGCTGTCAGAAAACTTGAAAGTCCTGCTACAAACATTCCTGGGAATTGAAGCAATACATCTCCTCCCCAAGAAAAAATCAATGCCAATAGAATGACATCTTTATACCATTTTATTGGTTTTGGAACTGAAACCCAATATAAACCAGCTAAAATGGGAAGAAGTATGGGTTTGGAAATGAAACGTAATGTTTCAAAATTCAAGGCAGTAAATGTAAGTTCAGTAAGTGCAAGCAATGCAAAGGCAAGATAAAACCTCAATTGTTTGGTTTCCATGCAAGTTGTTTTGGTGCAAAATATTGATCGTAAAGTAGATCTTTGTTTGTAGGGGAGAGGATGGGATTGATATTCTTAAATAAATTTGATATGTCTGATTCTTCTGTCATCTATTTCAATCCTTATTATTTGTAATTTAGTGATAATTATGTCAATTTCTGAAGACGAGATAAAATTTCTTGCTTACTGGGAAGAAAACAGGGAGCGCCAGGCAAAACTTTCGTATCAATTTTTGATGGGTCTCCCATATGGATTATTGTTTTCCATTCCATTGATAATCAATTTTTTCATGGGAAAATTTTGGTATAAAAGAGCAGATGCGGTGGGTATCAGTCAGTTTAACCCCATGGTTCTTGTGATAGCAGTTTTTCTGATTGCCATATTTGTAGCCATTGTGAGTAGAAAATTCAGGTGGGAACGATTGGAGCAGCAGTATAGGGAGATAAAGGCTAAGAGAGGCAAAGAGGCAAAGAGGCAAGGAGAAGTAGACTAATTTTGAATTATGTTTTTGCAAAGATAGATATTGATTTTTCCCACTCCTTGCCTCCTTGCCTATTGCCTCACGCTTTTCATAATAATAAGTATATTTGCTTAAACTCATTTTTCATGAAATCGTATGGAATTGTTCTGATGTTGGCAGCATTTTCTTTTTTGGGATGTAAGAAGGACAGCAAGCAAGAAACGCTTGAAGAATATATTAAAAGAGCAGGGTTGGCAACTGCTACGAAAGATAGCAGGGGCTTTTATTATCAAATTATAACACAGGGCAGTGGCACTGCACCTACGGCTACTTCCAAAGTAAATATTTGGTATAAAGGAATGCTTACAAATGGATCGGTATTTGATCAAACCACTACAACATCAGTTACATTTCCTTTGAATCAATTGATTCTAGGATGGCAATATGGTTTACCATTGATTCAACCGGGCGGTAAAATCATCCTCTATCTTCCTCCTTCGCTTGGTTATGGAAGTAGTGCTGTTGGTTCTATTCCTGCAAACAGCGTATTGGTTTTTGAAATTGTTTTGGTATCAGTTGGATAACCATAATTAAAGACTGGATCTCAACCAGGTTTCAGTTCTTCCAATCAATGAGATTCCGATATATCCTCTCACATTAAGGGTGTTTTTATCCTTGAATGAAATAATACATTTGTATTCTTTACCATTCTTAGGGTCATAAATATGCCCTTCTTCCCATGTGTTTTCACTTTTAAATACAAATCCCCACAAGTTCGTCAAGCCCAGGATAGGTCTTGTATGTAGCTTTTCATCAGGATGAAATTTATCCGTTTTAAGATTACCTGTCTTTGGGTCATTCGGTTCTTTCATCCATACAATCTTGCCCTGGTAGTTATTTCCCTTTTTGAATATCTCAACCTTACCTTCCTTGCTTCCAGTTAACCATACACCTAAGATAGCATCTGGATTTTTTGTATCCTGCGCGCGTGACTGAAAAATTGAACCACAGATAAAGATGAGTAAAAGTAATTTTTTCATGACTTTTTAATATTCAGATTTCTTTAAACGAAGATACAGATGTTTATTTTAGGCCAATTCATGATTTAGCTCCAAATTTGTTTTATTCTATCATTGGAAATTTGATTAACCATGCACCAAGCCATATCTGTTTTTGATATGTTTAAAATCGGAGTAGGTCCTTCCAGTTCACATACCCTTGGTCCCTGGCGTGCAGCCCAACGTTTTTGCACATTCCTGGATCATCAAATTGGTTTTGTAAATGTAGTCTCTGTTCGTATTCTATTATATGGGTCGCTCGCTAAAACAGGCAAGGGCCATGGAACTGATTTAGCCGTTATGATGGGATTGTCTGGAAAAGATCCCGAAAACTTTGAGGTTGAATTGATTGATACTTTGATAACATCCATTTCAACAGAGAAGAAAATAATGCTGGGAGGGAATCTTTCCATTTATTTTAATCCCAAAGAAGATATAGTGTTTTTAGCAAATGAGTCTTTGCCTTATCACCCCAATGGCTTGACTTTTACAGCTCAAATAATTGATGGCAACCATGTGGCACAAACTTATTATTCCATTGGTGGAGGATTTGTTGAACAGGAAGGAGAACTTTTGAATGACTCTGCCTGCGTTGAATTACCCTTTCCTGTCAACAATGCGCAGGAACTCTTACACTGGTGTTTGAAAACAGGACTCAATATCAGTGAAATTGTACGTGAAAATGAAATGTCATGGAGGCAAGAATCTGACTTGTCTTTCGGATTGAACAACATATGGAATGTTATGAAGTATGCCATATTTAAAGGTTGTCATACCTCCGGAGAACTTCCAGGAGGCTTGAATGTGAAGCGAAGGGCAACAGAATTGAATAAAAGGCTTTTGAAAGACGCTCAATATTCAACATTTGATGAATGGTTGGAGGCCATCCAGCAAGGGGGAAATGAATTCAGATATACCATTGATTGGGTTAGCTGTTTTGCACTTGCCGTTAATGAAGAAAATGCATCATTTGGACGGGTGGTAACTGCACCAACCAATGGTGCGGCAGGTGTTATCCCTTCAGTGTTGATGTATATGATTTGTTTTTGTAAAAAGCAGGATCAAAAAGATATTGAACAGTTTCTTATGACTGCTTCAGAAATCGGAAGTATTTTCAAAAAAGGATCAACTATTTCAGCTGCAATGGGAGGATGTCAGGCTGAAATTGGGGTATCAAGCGCAATGGCAGCATCTGCATTATGTGAATGTTTAGGTGGAAACCAGCGTCAGTCGATGATGGCAGCAGAGATTGCCATGGAACATCATTTGGGACTCACCTGTGATCCAATAGGAGGGTTGGTACAGATACCTTGTATTGAAAGAAATACCATGGGAGCAATCAAGGCTATAACTGCAGCACAATTGGCTTTGCAAGGATCCCCTGATTTCGCTAAAGTATCGCTGGATACGGTTATCAAAACCATGTGGGAGACCGCCAAAGATATGAATAGCAAATACAAGGAAACTTCAGACGGGGGACTTGCTCAGCAGATTCCGTTGAGTTTAAGTGAATGCTAATTCAAGAGAAAAGAGAAAAGAGATTTGGCTGTTTTCATTTTTCTCTTTTCTCTTTTCTCTTAATTAGTATTCTTTCACCACATTATACAACGTATCTCTCTCCACTGGCGTTCTTCCAACTTGCTTGATGGTATTAACCAGATCTTCTGTACTCATCGTTGGGTTTTGTTCTTCGCTGCCGGCCATGGAATATATCTTTGTTGAATCATCTATGGTGCCATCCATATCATTCACTCCAAATGACAGTGTGAGTTGAGCCTGAGCTCTTCCCAGCATTGGCCAATAGGCTTTGATATGTGGAAAATTATCAAGATAAATCCTTGAAACTGCATACATTTTCATGTCTTCAATGGAAGTTGTTTCAGGTATGTGACTCATTTCATTGTCATGATTCCTGAATTTCAAGGGTATGAAAGTATTAAAACCTTTGGTTTCATCTTGCTGTGTTCTGAGTTTCTCCATGTGATCGATGCGGTGCTCATATTTTTCAATATGGCCATATAACAATGTGGCATTGCTATGCATACCTAAGCGGTGGGCTGTAGCATGAATGTCAAGCCAGCCATCACCATCAACTTTATCTGCACAAATCAGATCACGAATTTCTTTTGCAAAAATTTCTGCACCACCACCAGGAAGCGAATCAAGACCAGCTTCATGCAAGAGTTTCATTCCTTCTTCTCTGGTCAATTTAGCTTTTCTAAACATGTAGTCAAGCTCCACCGCTGTAAATCCTTTGATGTGAAGATCTGGTCTGTGTGCTTTGATTTGTTTCATTAACTCAGCAAAAAAGTTGATATCCATTTTGGGATGTACACCCCCTACAATATGAACTTCCGTAATTGGCTTCCCATCATATGCCATAACCAAATCCATCATTTCATCTAAACTCAATTCCCAACCTTCTTCTTTCTTAGAATACAATCTTGAATAGGAGCAAAACTTACAAGAATATACACATACGTTTGTTGGTTCAATATGGAAATTCCTATTGAAATATGTTTTGTCTCCATGAATTCTTTCACGAATGAAATTTGCAAAGGTACCTACAACCGCAAGTGGAGCAGAAGTGAAAAGAGCAAGTCCCTCTTCTGGTGTGATCCTTATTTTATTGTCGATTTTTTCTGCAATTGCCAACCATTGTTTATCGAGCCCTGGCATCTCGCTAAGGCATGTTACCTTGTTCTTCGCTTCCATATTGGAATGTTTTTGCAAAGGTACAACGCCCATCACGAGAAAGAACATGTTGGAATGAAATCTTATCAGGAATTCAGATTCATTATCCCAGTGCACCAGCAATACATGCACACATAAGGCATGCAATCGTACCACCGATCAATGCTTTGAACCCAAGTTCTGTAAGGTTTTTACGTTGTGATGGCGCCAATTGACTAATACCTCCAATCTGAATTCCAATGGATGCAATATTTGCAAAACCACACAAAGCATAGGTTGTGATCAAAATAGATCGGGGGTCATTGATTAATCCCGCGCTCTTCATTTTACCAAAGGTGATATATGCCTGGAATTCATTGATGATTGTTTTTTCACCTAAAAGTTGTCCCACTTGAATCATATCTGTTTGGTTTACTCCAATCAACCATGCGATTGGGGAGAACAAATATCCAAGGACCATTTGGAAAGAGAGTGATTCATAGCGACCATGGCTGAAATTGGCAATAATAGAGTTCAGACCTGTATAATGACCAACACCTCCAAGCATCCAGTTCAATACATACATCAATGCGGTAAATACAACCAGTATGGCACCGACATTTACTGCCAATTTCAAACCTTCTGATGTTCCAAGTGAGATGGCATCCAGCGCATTGTCGCCAAACTTCTCGTTCGTTAAAACTATTTTTCTGTCAACAGCTTCTGTTTGTGGAAAAAGGATCTTTGAACATACAATTGCAGCAGGCGCACTCATGATAGATTGACTGAGCAGATGCAATGCAAAATAATGTTGTTGAACAGGATCATTGCCACCCAGGAATCCAACATACGCAGCAAGTACACTACCTGCGGTGTTGGCCATGCCACCTACCATGATGCATAAAATCTCACTTCTGTTCATTTTTTCTAAAAATGGTCTCACCATCAATGGCGCTTCTGTTTGTCCAAGAAATATATTGGCAGCAGTAGACACGCTTTCGGCTCCGGATACTTTTAATTTACTTAGCAAAAGGGCAAAGAAGTAAACCACTTTTTGCAGGATTCCCAAGTAATAGAACAGTGATGAAAGTGCCGCAAAAAAGATAATATTGGGAAGGGCTTGAATAGCAAAGGTATATCCCCATGCCCCTGATGCATCCGCCAGGTTTCCAAACATGAATTCAATTCCTTTATGTGCGAGATTGATGACTGTAACAAATTTGTCAGACATCCACTGTATAATGATTCTGAAAAAATTATATTTTCCGTCAGATAATACTCCAATTGCAAATCCAATTTGGGCAATGATTCCCATGATCACCAATCGCCAATTGATGGCTTTTCTGTTGTTACTCAATACATAACTGAGTCCAATCAAAAATAGCATGCCAAGCAAGCCTCTACTCAAGTGTTCAAGCCTCATAATTCAGTCAGAATTTGGTATAAGTGGCAATATACAATTAAAATCAACGGAGATGCGTAATTATCAGTTCTTTTTAAGCAAGCTATTCATCTTTTTGAGCATGATTTGATAGAGGTCGGTCATGTCTTCAGATACATTCAGTTTAATAGTTAGCATTGCAAAGAATGTAACAAAAAGGGAGGTCCTGATGATTCCATCTATGACAATATTATCAACGGTTGGTATATTGATGATTAAAATAATCAAACCTGCTGCAATTGTTGCTGCAAGGGCATTTCTCCAGGAAAAAGGTTGTAGTTTATATATTCGCTTGATATAAATAAATCGGATTGAGTTGAATGCAATCATGGCAATCAAACCTCCAAAAGCGGTACCCAGTAATCCATATTTTTTTGTAAGGAAATAATTCAGCAGAATGGAAAGAATTACAAAAAACATATTGGTAAATAGATCGATTCTCCAGTTTTTAGATAATTGCAATATTTGTGAATTCATTCCTGTGCCGAGGTCAATGATTTTTGTGATGCCTAGTACCAGCATCAATGTGGGTAAAATGGCATATTGAGGGCCCATTAATTTCATTAATACAGGCTGATTTACAATGATTAGTCCAAAAATAAAAGATGATGCTATCAGTAAATTCAAAGCCGTTTTCTTATACAAGCGGTCCAATCTTTTTAAATCATTGTCTCTCCATGCCAAGGCAATCTGAGGTGTGGCGGCAGCTACCACACTGCGTTGTGGCACATCCATAGCCGTGATCAGATAGGTTGCAATGGTGAAGATTGCTGCATCTGCCAAACCTCCAGTTGATTGAGATGCAATGATTAATGTATCGTTTGTTTTGGCTACGATATTTAGGATGGCACTCAAAAAATAGGCACTGCCAAATCGAAGCATCATAGGACCCAATCGTTTTGTTACCTTACTGGGGTTGAATTGCAATACATATTCTCTGCTTCGGTATAATATGATAATCAATACAGCACCTGAAGCAAAATAGAGAATGGAGAAAAGATTCATCCAGGTAGAAAAATCCGTAATCACTCCCCATGCCCATAATCCAATGAGAACGCTGGTGAGTAATCTGTATAAAAATTCTTTTAAAAAATTCGATGCTACGGTTTTTTGAATATTCCAGGCAAAGCCCTCCAACATCGTGAAAATCACCAATGAAACTGTAATAGGGAATACCAAATGAAAATAGTTGACCATTTCTGGTGATCTGAGAGCAAATTTTCGTAAGACCCATGGTTGGATGACTGGTAATATGAAATAAAGGGCTGTACAAAAGAGTGCAACTAAAATAAATACCATCGTGAGAAGATCATTTTTTTTCTTCTCGAGGTGGTGTTTGTAAAATGGATAAAATTTAACGGAAATGGTAACTGTTCCGGCTGTGCAAATTGTTGTGAAGATCAAAGCAATATCCATGATGATCCTCGTGAGACCAAATTGTTGAGGAGTAAAGTACCATTTGAAAAGAAAAATCACATTGATTGCGCCAATGGCAAAGCCTGCATAAATAAAAAGAGATGATAAAATGCTTTGTTTTCTGATGGTAGCCATGTGCAGGTAATCCCTTCAAATTTAAACTAATTCTGCTGATATCATAACTTTATCCATGTTTCGGGGATGATATCATCTGTATCTTGAGGACCTTTATCAAACCACTTTTTAGGTGCTATGACAATTTTTTGAGCATTTGAATTTAGCCATGCACCCCACCAACTGAAGCTGCTATTGGCAATGATATTGTTTTTACAAGCCGACATTAAATATAAATCTTCAATACTGGTAGCTGAATACAATCCACTGACCATTGTGAATTCCACAGGTGGATAGAAATTTTCTTTTACCCAACGAGGGTCATCTGTAAATATATAAAATAGAGGGTTTTCGATTTTTTCTATGATGATTTTAATTGCTTCATAGTAATAAGAAAGGGGCAATATGCCATGATATTCTTGAACTTCTTTGCTGAGATAATCTCCACGTCTGATATGGATTGAAACGCTGTTTTCAGAACACAAACTGTTTGCAAGTGTTTCAATACTTTCATTGAAGTGTTCCTTGAATGTAAATTGTGAGCGAATTAAACTTTCTATATTTTTAAAATATTTTTCTGATTGCCAATATCCCTTCAGGTATACTTCCTTATTTGTTTTATAAAAATCATTGTCGTAGTGAAAAAATTTTTCCTTGTAAAATGATTTGAAATGCGACGGAATCAGTTTCTGTAAAATCCGGCTAAATTTATTTTTAGGGTTTAACTTATCTACTTCAATTTGATTTGCAAAATCAATGGTTGTGTTTAACTTCTGAAGTTCCAATTCTCTCAGCGTATCCGTCCTGTGATTTGTTTCAAATAGCTTAAGACATGTTTGGTGATGATGGGCAAGACTTAGTCCTGCTGCATATTGGAACATCTGGTTCCCCAATCCACCTTGGATGTTTACAATCACCATGCAGAAATTCTATTATGTTGAGTGAATAAAAAAACCGCCAGGTAGGTGGCGGTTTCAAAAGTAACCAAAAAGTTATCAAATATGAGCTTCGATTTTTTTAACAAAATTGCCTTTAGGCTGTGCTCCAACCAATTTATCAACGACCTGTCCGCCTTTGATGAAAAGTATTGCAGGAATGGAGGTAATGCCATAGTTCATGGAGAGCTGGGGGTTGTGGTCAACGTTTACTTTTCCAATATTCACTTTGCCAGCCCATTCAGCAGCCAATTCTTCAACTACCGGACCGATAGCCCTGCAGGGGCCACACCATTCAGCCCAAAAATCGATCATTGTAAGTTTGTCAGAATCCAGTACTTCTGCCTGAAAATTTGAGTCTGTAAATTCCTTTGCCATGTATTATAATTGAATGTGTAAAATTTATATCAAATAAACAACAAAATCAGTTCCAAAGTTCAATGTTTGACAACTCGTGTATAACTAAATTATACAGTGTCAATCTGTACCTCAATCTGCGGGTTTTTTTCTAGAAAATCAGCCAAATCGTCATTCATTTCAATTCCTCTTTCAGTGGTTCTCATCTGAATCCTCAGTTTTTCAATCAAATCAATGAAAATCACTTTTATCCTCGACTTTCCAGCATATTTCTTCATATTGGATTGCAGAAAATCCACCTGTGACGCTATTATCGAGCTAGGTTGAATGATCAGTTGTATTTGTTTTGTAAATGCACGTTTGATGGTTTCCAATAAACATATTTCCTGCACCCGGAAGTTCCATTCATTCCTGCTTTCCCATTTTTCAAATGCCCCCTTGATATGTACACAAGTTCCTGCTACAAAATAATTGGAGAATTTAACATATTGGTCGCCAAACAAAGTAATCTCTACTTTACCTGAAAAATCTTCGATGGTAAGACTACCATACTTTTTTCCAGCCCTTGATATTTTATGCTGAGAACTGGTAACCAGTCCTGCAATTTTGAAAGTTTGAGCTGCATTGGGATTGGCGTCTATTCCTTCTTTGAATTCATTGTAGTCTAAAATATTTGTGATGCCATAATATTTCAGTTCGAACCTGTAATGATCCAGCGGGTGGCCACTCAAAAACATTCCAGTAACATCTTTCTCTTTATCAAGGATTTCAGTAAGCGACCATGGAGCGCAATCAGGTATTCGGGGTGGGGGAATCTCCTGCACAATTGACAAATCGCCAAACAGGGTATTTTGATTTGAACCAGATTGGTTTTGCCAAATATTTCCATAACGAACAATTTTTTCAAGCCCATTGGAGGTATCACCTTCAGGTTGATGAAAATACTGTGCTCTGTGAAATTCTGTAAAACAATCGAATGTGCCTGACATGGCGAGGCATTCCAATGATTTTTTATTGACGGTTCGCTGGTTTACACGTTTGATTAAGTCAAAGATGGAGGTGTACATTCCATTTTTGTTTCTCTCGTGAATAATCGACTCCACTGCTGCTTCTCCCACACCTTTTAATCCACCCAAACCAATTCTGATTTCACCTTTCTTATTTACAGCATAGGTTTGTAGCGATTCATTGATATCCGGACCGAGTACACTCAATCCCATTCTTTTACATTCTTCCATGAAAAAGGTAATCTTGTCGATTGCACCTGCATGGTTCAATACAGCCGCCATAAATTCAGAAGGATAATGTGATTTCAGATAAGCGGTTTGATATGCGATAAAGGCATAGCAGGTACTGTGCGATTTATTGAATGCATATTGCGCAAATGCTTCCCAGTCTGTCCATATCTTTTGTAGCTTTTCTTCTGCGAATCCTTTTTTAGATGCATTGCCTATGAATTGCCCCTTCATTTTATCAAGTACCGATTTCTGCTTCTTACCCATTGCTTTTCGAAGCACGTCGGCATCGCCCTTGCTGAAATCTGCAAGCTTTTGGGCCAACAGCATTACCTGCTCTTGGTATACAGTGATACCATAAGTTTCGTGCAGGTATTCTTCCATTTCTTCGAGATCATAGGAAATCTCTTCCTTGCCATGTTTCCTGTTGATGAAGTTGGGAATATATTCCAGCGGTCCTGGACGATACAATGCGTTCATCGCAATGAGATCCTCAAATTTATCCGGTTTCAGGTCTCGCAGGTATTTTTGCATTCCCGGACTTTCGAACTGGAATGTACCAATGGTTTCGCCTTTTTGATATAGTTTGAATGTCTTTTCATCATCCAGTGGAATCTTATCGATGTCAATTTCGATTCCATAATTCATTTTGATGAGTTCAAGAGAAGTTTTGATAACATTGAGGGTCCGCAGACCCAAGAAGTCCATTTTGATTACACCCGCTTCTTCAATCACGCTACCTTCAATCTGTGTAACCCACATCGGGGAGTCCTTTGCCACACATACTGGAATCAATTCTGTCAGATCTTTTGGAGCGATGATGATACCGGCGGCATGTATACCTGTGTTCCGAACTGAGCCTTCCAGGATTTCAGCTTCATGCAATACTTCGCTGCGAATATCATTTCCTTCATATACTTCACGCAGTCGCTTTGCACTTTCAATTTCATCCGGATTCAATCCTTCTTTTTCCTGCAAACTTTTTTCACCTGTCAATGGCGCATGCAGTATGCGTTTGAGCGAAATCCCTGGTTTTTCCGGAACCATCTTAGCAAGTGCATTGGACTCAACCAGAGGAAGGTCCATGGTGCGAGCCACATCCTTGATACTCATTTTGGCAGCCATGGTACCATAGGTGATGATCTGCGCCACCTGGTTCTTGCCATATTTATCCACTACATAATCGATCACTTTCTGACGGCCTTCATCGTCGAAGTCCGTATCAATATCGGGCATTGACTTACGATCCGGGTTCAGGAAACGCTCAAAGAGGAGTTTGTATTTGATGGGATCGATGTTGGTGATGCCGATACAGAAGGCCACCACACTGCCGGCGGCGGAACCACGACCGGGACCAATAAATACACCGATATCTCTTCCTGCTTTGATGAAATCCGATACGATCAGGAAGTAACCAGCGAATCCCATGGTCTTGATTGTAAAGAGCTCAAATGCAAGTCGCTCCTCAATTTCAGGGGTCATGGTATCATACCTTTTTCGGGCCCCTTCGTAGGTGAGGTGCTCAAGGTATTCATCCTGTGTTTTGAAATTTTGGGGTACCACAAAGTGGGGTAGAAGGATATCTCTTTTGAGATCCAATACCTCTACTTTGTCAACAATCTCATTGGTATTATCGATGGCTTCTTCCAGATTATGGAAGACCGATTTCATTTCATCTGTGGTCTTGAAATAAAACTGGTCGTTTGGGAATGCAAAGCGTTTGTTTTTATAGTTGGCATCGTCGTCGGAGAATTCCCTGGCAGCAGGTGTAGACACCTTTTCGCCAGTGTTGATACAAAGCAGGATATCATGTGCGTTGAAATCCTTCTGATCCACATAGTGGGAGTCGTTTGAAGCAATAACCTTTACGTTATACTTCTTAGCGAACTTCAGCAGCACATTGTTCACTTTCTCTTGTTCTTCCATGCCATGTCGCTGCAGCTCCACATAATAATCATCCTGAAAGATGTTCAACCACCATTTGAATTCATTTTCTCCATCTTCTTCCCCCTTACGCATGATGGTTTGGGGTACCAACGCTCCCAAACAACAGGTAGTTGCTATGAGTCCCTCGTGGTATTTATGAATCAGCTCCTTGTCGATACGTGGATATTTGCTGTACAATCCCTCGATATACCCCAGGGATGTCAGTTTCACCAGGTTTTTGTAGCCAGTTTCGTTCTTGGCTAGGAGGATCTGATGATGCCTGGGATCTCGCTCTTCCTTGGAAAATGTCTTCCGATGTCTGTTTTCTGTAATGTAAAATTCACATCCAACGATGGGTTTTACTTTCAATGGACTATTTTTGTCGTTCGGATCGACCCTGTTCTTATAGGCTTCCGATACAAACTGAAAAACACCAAACATGTTGCCATGGTCTGTGATGGCCAGGGCGGGCATATTGTCGTCCATTGCCTTCTTGTAGAGTGCGCCAATGCCGGCAGCCCCATCCAGAAGGGAGTATTGCGTGTGAACGTGAAGATGTGAGAATTTGGACATAGGTAATTTGAAGAGCAAAGAGAGCAAATTTCGCATTAATTGCAGAATTTGCACAAAGTGATTTTCCACATCTTCGGATGTGTTTTTCTCAAGAAATCTGTAAAATGAAGCGGTTCGTATATATATTGATGATTCCTATAGTTCTGACTTCCTGCAGTCTGTTTAAGCCTGTAGTGAAAGTAGATCAGCCTAAGAATAAGTCGCCCTTCTTCGAAAACATTGTTGTTCCCCTGAATGCCACTACAGGCAAGGAGCAGCGTGAAGCCCGTGCCGTCAGTTCCAGCACTTATTATGAAATCAAGGATCAGCCCAATACCAACTATTTGAATGATTTGCAGGGCATTGAATATGCTTCACCTTTTGCTTTTCATTATGCGTTGATGTTGGATGTAGAGGTAGAGCGCATCAGTAACAAAAAATTGTTTGATCATATTACCCAATGGTGGGGAGTACCGTATCGTATCGGCGGCACCGGTATGAATGGGGTGGATTGTTCTGCATTTGTGATGGGATTGGGTTCTGCGGCGTATGGGATTAATTTCCCACGTACATCCAGGGAACAGGCGGATTATTGCAAAACCATTTCCAAAGAGGAGTTGCGTGAAGGCGACCTGGTTTTCTTTGGTTCCCGGAATGGCATATCACATGTAGGAATGTATCTCGCGAATAATAAATTCGTACATGCATCCACATCGATGGGTGTGATTATAAGTGATTTGAATGAATCCTATTGGCACAAGCGATTCATCAAATGCGGTAGACCAATTACAAATCCTTAGTTACTGTTTGTCACTTACATTTTTTATTCCTGCATAAAAATTCGGATCGATTTTTACACTTGAAATCGGTGAGGATAATTGCACAGATTGCCATGTGGTTGTTGGAGTGAAGGACATCTTTGTTCCTTCAGAAATGATGGCAACCGGAATGGTATATCCCTCTACACAATTGTTCCATCTGTATTTGAACTCGTTTCCTGCCAGTTGATATTCCAGAACTGGAATCCTGGTATCCCTTAAATATTGATCGAAGAATTTTGATAAATCAATTCCGAGTCTTTTGCTCCAGAAATCCTCTACTTGTTTGGTGGTGACAGTCTTGTGATAGAATGTCTTGTTCATTTCACGAAGGGATGCATTGAACAGACTATCGTTGTTGAACAGCTGTTTGATATAGTGAATCAGGTTTCCCCCCTTGTAATACATATCGCCGGAACCTTCTTTGTTAACACCATAAGGACCGATAATGGGGATGTCATTTCTGATGAGTTTTCTGGTTCCTTGCACATACGCATCACCTGCTTCTTTGCCATAATAATACGTAGTGAATACGGTTTCAGAATAATTGGTGAATCCTTCATGCACCCACATATCGGCTACATCATTGGTCGTGATATTATTTCCGAACCATTCATGTCCGCTCTCATGAACGATGATAAAGTCCCACTTTAAGCCCCAGCCGGTGGAGGAGAGGTCCCTTCCATGGTATCCATTTTTGAAACCGTTTCCGTAGGCAACAGCGCTTTGGTGTTCCATACCGAGGTGTGGGGCTTCAATAAGTTTATAACCATCTTCATAGAATGGATAAGGACCGAAAACAGATTCAAAAGCTTTGAGCATGAGGGGTGCTTGTTTGAATTGATTTTTGGCTTCATTCAGGTTGTAATCCAGTACCCAATAATTGCAATCCAGATCACCTTTTTCCCCTTTGAATGTTTCGTTGAAGTTTATATATTTCCCGATGTATGGGATGATATTGTAATTGTTGATGGGATTTTTTACCTCCCATTCATAAGCGGTATAGCCAAGTTTGTGATGATTGGTGGATTTCAATCTTCCATTTCCAACAGCCATGAGGGAATCAGGCACACTGATCTTGAGGGTAGCTCCTTTATCAGGTTCATCGCTTTGATGGTCTTTGCATGGGTACCAAACGCTTGCCCCCAGTCCCTGGCAGGCAACGCTCATCCAAGGGCGTCCTTGTTTATCTGTTGTGAAGATCCATCCGCCATCCCATGGGGGGCGAACCGCAACACGAACATTTCCTTCGAAAGCCAGGGCCAGCTTTGCTGTAGAGCCGATCGGCAATGGTTTATTCAATTTGAGGAGGAAGGCATTTCCCTCTCTCGTATACGTTAATGGTTTGTCATTTAGGTATGCTTTTGTCAATTGCATCGGCTCTTGCAAGTCGATCTGCATGGTATTCCCTTTGCCTACAACATTGAATTGGATATCCACTTTACCTTTGATAGATTTTGAAGTGAATTCCGGTTCCACATATATAGCATAGTGTTGAACATCCCACCATGTGCGGTTTTCGTTCAGTGTTCCTCTTAGGGTATCCTGACGGGAGAACGCTTTAGGTTGGTGTGTCAGTTGTGCAAATGAGAGTGCTGACAATAATATCAGCAAGGCAAGGGAAAAGAATCTTTTAAGCATAGAATAAATTTACAGGAAATCCATCAAAACCTCAATTCTATACTCTTAACTCACTTCATTTTATCCTTAAAAACTTTCTCAAATTTCTCCAGCTTGGGGCGGATAACAAAGTAACAATATGGCTGGTTGCCATTGTTGTTGTAATAGTTTTGGTGATAGTTTTCGGCGGCATAGAAATTCTTGAATGGCTCAACGGTCGTTACAATTGGTTTCTCGTATGCGCCGCTTTTTTGAAGCTTGTCCAGATAATATTCAGCTCTCTCTTTCTGATGAGCATCATGATAGAATATTACACTGCGGTACTGGGGACCTTCATCATTGCCTTGCTTGTTCTTGGTGGTAGGGTCATGTGTTTGCCAAAAGATTTCCAACAATTCATCAATGCTAACAACATTTGGATCAAACGTAATTTGGCAAACCTCTACATGTCCTGTGGTTTTGTCACATACCTGCTCATAAGTAGGGTTCACAACATGTCCGCCGCCATATCCACTCACTACTTTTTCCACTCCCTTTACTTGCTGAAAAATGGCTTCTACACACCAGAAGCACCCTGCACCGAACGTGATTGTTTCTTTTCCCATGGTTGATGTTTTTTTATCTGTTTGTTTCTCGGAACCTTTTTTCGCTGGTTGTGCACATGCACTCATATAGGTGAACAAGCCCAAAAAGAGATAAATGAATACGGTAGATTGTTTCCTCATATAACTATAACATTTATTTCTTCAATATAGTTTGATTTTGTTTTCCATCCTTTTTTAGGGTTAATTTTGCGTCCAATTTAGCAATCGATTAACATGAGGCTTTACCCAGAATCAGCATCGGTCCAACTTGAGTTCGACAAGGTCAGAAATCTCCTTGTAGAACAGACCCGTACCTCCTTTGGTCGGGAAAAGGCTGAACAATTGCGGATTCACACCAAGCTTCAATACATTGAAACAGAGCTTAGGCAGTCCTATCAATACTTCCAGCTGTTGAGCAGCGGAACTTCCTTCTCGCATGAACATGCTTTCAACCTGAAAAAGGAACTGAAATTGCTTTCCATTCAAGGTGCCGTGTTAACCGGGGATGTATTTCTGGAATTCAGGCGATTGGCTGAAAACATTCAATCTATTTTTCGCTGGTTTGACGACGAACGAAGGGCTGCCTATAATTCACTGTACGATGTTATCTCCATTACCCATTTCGAGAAAAAGATTGTTGAGGACATTGGCAAAGTGATTGATGAAACGGGAGTGGTGCGTGACGATGCCTCGCCAGAACTGGCCCGAATTCGACTTTCACTCTATAAAAAAAGGAATGAGCAGCGACGCACATTCGACAAGATTCTGGGAAAGCTTCAAAAAGCCGGATACATTGCGGATATCGAGGAATCCTTTTTGAATGGACGCAGGGTCTTGGCGATCAATGCAGAGCAAAAGCGACAAGTGAAAGGCATTCTACATGGCGAAAGTGATACAAGACGTACTTCTTTTATTGAGCCCGAAGAAACCATCGAAATCAACAACGAAATCTTCTCCTTGGAAAATGATGAACGCGATGAAGAATATCGAATTCTGAGGGAACTGACTTCGCGATTGTCGGTATTTCATCCATTGCTGTTCCAATATCTTGAGATCCTGGGTGAATATGATTTCATTCGGGCAAAGGCCAAGCTTGGCCAATTGATGGATGCACATATGCCACGACTTTCTGATGGGTCTGGTTTTCATTTGGTGAAAGCATATCATCCATTGTTGCTCTTGTACAATAGAAAAACAGGTAAGAAAGTAATTCCGCTCAATCTTACGCTGGATGATAAAAACCGCATCCTGCTTATATCAGGGCCGAATGCAGGAGGAAAGACGGTTTGTTTGAAAACGGCAGGGTTGTTGCAAATGATGGTACAGTCGGGTTTGCTTGTGCCAGCCAATCCAGAATCCACCTTTGGTATCTTTAGGCAGCTGATGATCCATATAGGCGACACGCAAAGCATCGAATTTGAATTGAGTACATACAGTTCCCATTTGAAAAACATGAAACATTTCATGGAAGAGGCAAATGGTAGAACGCTCTTTTTCATCGATGAGTTGGGGAGCGGAAGTGATCCCAATTTGGGTGGAGCATTTGCAGAAGTGTTCCTGGAGCATTTGATTAAAAAGCATGCTTTCGGCATTGTTACAACCCATTACCTCAACTTGAAAGTCATGGCCAGCAAAACGCCCGGTATCATCAACGGTGCCATGGCATTTGATGAGAAAAGTCTCTTGCCCATGTATCAATTGAATATCGGCAAGCCTGGAAGTTCGTATACATTTTCCATTGCTGAACGGATTGGATTGCCCCAACCATTGATTCAGCGAGCACGACAGCTGGTGGATGAAAATCATTTCAGTCTGGACAAACTGTTGAATCGAACAGAGCAGGATCTCAGGAAAATAGAGAACAAGGAAAAAGATCTGAATAAGCTTCTAAAGGAAAACGAGCAGCTGAAAAAGAGTTTACAGAAAGAGATGGATAAGGAAAAGCACCAACAACAAGTGGAATTGCTGAAATATCAAAACCAGATCTCGCAGGAAAAATATGTGTATTTGAAGGATATGGAGCGCAAGCTCAAACAGGTTGTATTTGATTGGCGAAGAATGGAGTCAGATCAGGATAAAAAACAATTGATCAAAAATCTTCAGGCCTTGTTGTTCAATCAAAAGGAAAAGCAAGTCAAGGAAAAAGTTCAGAAAAAACTGGATAGTAAATACATGGAAACCGGCATGATGCCTGCTGTTGGCGGATTGGTGCTGATGAAACAAAACAACAAGGTTGGCACACTTTCTGAGATACGCGGTAAAAAGGCCATTGTAAATCTAGGTGCCATGCCGCTTCAGGTAAATCTTGACGATTTGGTGTCTGTAAGGGAGAAAGAGGTTGAGTAAATATATGAACATCCACCACCCCGGCACTCATTCGTTCGTGCCTACGGCACAGAACTCATTCGTGCCACCCCTCCTGGACAGGAGGGGAGTCTTGGAATATCATGTAATTGCATAACATGATATTCATTAAATTCACACAAATATTGAAGTATGTTTAAGCGCTATGCGAGCCTGTTTGGGTTAATCATATGTTGTATTTCATTTAAAACATTCTCACAACAAAAAACAGATCCAGAAACCATTCGTCCGAAGATGGCATGGTTTGAAGATGCCAAGCTTGGTATTTTCATCCATTGGGGAATTTATGCTGTAAATGGCATTGATGAAAGTTGGAGCTTTTACAATAAAAAAATTTCCTGGCCTGATTACATGAAACAGTTGAATGGGTTCACTGCTTCAAAATATGACCCTGCTGCTTGGGCAGACCTTATCAAAACTTCTGGGGCAAGATATGCCGTATTAACTACCAAACATCATGATGGTGTTGCCTTGTGGAATACTAAAGAGAATCATTACAGCATTGCAAAAAACACACCTGCAAAACGAGATGTGCTGACACCCTTTTATGCTGAATTGAGGAAAAGAGACATCAAAGTGGGGGCATACTTTTCGTTGATCGACTGGAGTCATCCGGATTATCCAGGTTTCTTGAAAGACAGCAGTCGCTATAAAGCCGCCAATGATACAGCCAAATGGAACAAGTTCAGGTCTTTTTTTCAATCACAGATCAATGAGCTTTCCAATCAATTCAATCCGGATCTTTTTTGGTTTGACGGCGATTGGGAACATTCAGCTGCAGAGTGGGAGAGTGAAAAAGTGAGGTCTGGAATTTTGGCGCGTAATCCAAATGCCATTATCAACGGACGATTGATGGGGTATGGAGATTATGATACACCTGAACAAAATGTGCCTGTCAGCCGACCCAAATTCAACTGGTGGGAATTGTGCATGACCGTCAATAACAACTGGGGATTTCAGCATAAAGACACCAATTGGAAAACACCTGCTCAAATCATTGCCTTGTTTGCAGATGTAGTGAGTCATGGTGGTAATTTGTTGTTGGATATTGGTCCGCGTGAAGATGGATCCATACCTGCACAAGAAGTAACGGTATTGAAAGAATTGGGATCCTGGAATAAAAAACACAGCGAGGCCATCTTTGGTACCCAAGCAGGAATTCCTGCGGGGCATTTTTATGGGCCTACAACGATTTCAAAGGACTCAACCACGTTGTATCTTTTCTTACAAGGACATACACAAGGTCAGATCATGATCAAGGGATTGAGCAATCAAATCAAAGATATCACGGTGGTAGGAAAGGGAACTAAATTGACACATCAGGTAGTTGGAAAAATATCATGGAGTCCCGTTCCTGGGTTGATTTATATTGATGTACCTGCAATGTCAATTGACAAATATATGACTGTGCTTGCTTTAAAACTTGATAAACCAGTGAGTTTGTACAGGGGTAAAGGGGGATTCGAATAAAGTCATTTTATAAGAACTTGTTTCAACAACGAAACAGTAGATTGAATTTCTGAAACGATTATAAGCCATGAAAATAACAAGCCAGTTTTTGATTTTGTGTTGTCTATTTGTGATGTATACGGGTTGTATCAATCAAATAAATGAAGTTGATGCACCTGCACGGCCTGATAAAATTGACTTTAATCCTTCTTCAGCCATGTTATCACCTGAAGAGAGCATGAGTAAAATATCATTACCGAAAGGATATCACCTGGAGTTGGTTGCCAGCGAGCCCATCATACAGGAACCAGTTGCCATTGTTTGGGATGGGAATGGCAGAATGTATATAGCTGAAATGCGAAGCTATATGCAAGATATAATGGGCACTGGTGAGCGATTGCCCACCTGTCGAATTACAAGGTTGGAAGATACCGATGGTGACGGAAAAATGGATAAGCATTCAGTGTATATTGATAGTTTGGTTTTACCAAGGATGATGTTGCCGCTTGATGACCGTTTGCTTGTGAATGAAACTTATTCATACAATATCCTTAGTTATCGTGATAAAAATGGAGATGGAAAAGCGGATGAAAAAGTATTGGTATATAAGAACGATAATACTGATGATGCCAACCTGGAGCATCAGAAAACAGGACTTGTTTGGAACCTAGATAATTGGATTTATGTAACATCCAATCCTATTAGGTATCGCTATAAAAACGGGATGCTTCAGTCTGATAGCCTCATAGGTTCTACCGGTGGTCAATGGGGATTAACCCATGATAATTATGGACGTATGTTTTTTTCTTCCGCCGGAGGCGAAAAAGCAGCAGTCAATTTTCAGGAGAATCCAGTGTATGGTGAATTGGATTTCAAAGATCAACGTGATGAAAATTTTGATGAAGTATGGCCTATCGTTGCCACACCTGATGTTCAAGGAGGACAAGCGAGGTTGAGAATAGATAGTACACTCAATCATTTTACTGCTTCATGTGGGCAATCTATTTTTCGTGGTGACAGGTTGCCTGCAAGTATGCAAGGTGATTTATTTATATGTGAGCCTGTAGGGAGACTTATCAGGCGTGCCAAGGTGATTAATAGGGATGGAATGACCATTGTAAAAAATGCCTATGAAAAGAGAGAGTTTCTTGCATCTACAGATATGAATTTCAGGCCCATCAATACCTATACTGGACCAGACGGGTGTTTATACATTGTAGATATGTATCATGGTATTATTCAGGAAAGTGCCTGGACTCAACCAGACAGTTATATTTATCCTCAGATCAAAAGAAAGAAGCTTGATGAAAATCTGAACAGAGGCAGGATATATAGGCTTGTTCATGATAATTTCAAACCAGGACCAACACCAAAGTTGCTCGATGCTACGAATGAGGAACTTGTTGGCTATCTTTCTCACCCCAATGGATGGTGGCGTGATAATGCACAGAAGTTATTGGTTATTCGGGGTGATAAATCTGTTGTTCCTTCATTGCATAAAATTTTAACCAATGAACATGCATGGATAGATAATCTTACTTTTTGGAAAACAAAACCCAATGCATTATCCAGGTTACATGCATTATGGACATTGGAGGGCCTCAATGCCATCAATAAAGAAGTCATCATTGCGGCTTCCACGGATGAAGATCCTGAAATTAGAAAAGCAGCCATTAGATTGAGTGAGCGCTACTTGTCTGAATACAATTCATCATTGCTTTCTATGATAACTGGAATGAAAAGTGATAAGGATATAGGTGTTAGAATTCAAGTGGCTTTGTCGCTTCGATATTCAAATCATAGATCTGCGCCCATATTATTAAAAGAAATGCTCTTAAAAGATTCTTCAAATAAATTCATGGCAAAAGCGGTTTCAAGAAGTCTGTTAAAGGCAGATGAATCGCTCGTTGAGCTTAGAAAAAGTACAGAAGGAATGTCTGTAAAAGATAAGGATCTGGTATTTGAAGGAGCAAATAATTTCAGACAATTATGTGCAACATGTCATGGGATTGATGGGAAAGGAGTACCCTCGAAACTGGCGCCACCATTGGCCGGATCAGCAAGATTTCAGGGAGATAAGAGTGTGTTGATAAATATTTTGCTTCATGGTTTAAAGGGCCCTATCGACAATATGAAATACCCTGATGTAATGCCTGCTCAAAATGAACATACCGATATATATATTGCTTCGGTGTTAAGTTATGTTGGAAATAGTTTTGGAAATAAAATGCCTGTAATACACTCTGGTGAAGTCAAAGAAATAAGAGAAAAAACAGTTGATAGAAAGACGTCATGGACTTTACATGAGCTTTCTGATTGGGAAAAAGAAATGAAAAAGGAAAAAGAAGGGAAAAAATAATTAGACTAAAAGTCAAAATGTCTACCTATTTTTTCCCTAATTGAAATTATGGCAATTGAAATATTTGTTTCATAATAACCCATTTTTCTCCTTCTTGTGCCCAAGGAAGTCTCTGTTGAAAAGTATCCATGAATTTCTCCCAAACCTGAACTTTGGGGTTGGATAAATCCGCCTTTCCCTTTTCTTCAAAGCTAAAGTCGTCTTCCGTTTTCATGATCATGAACAATCTGTTACCTGTCCTGTAAATGTCCATTACATGAATGCCACAAGATGTAATGCTTTCAATGATTTCAGGACTTACTGTAGTGTGTTGTTTTTCATATTCTGCGATAACAGCAGGATCATCTTTCAAGTCAATTGCGAGACAAAATGTTTTCATATCAATTTGTTTTGGGTTGATAGCCTTTCAGTCCAAAGTAAAGCACAACGAAAAAGCAAAGCATTGGCACTGAATAGCCAATTTGGATATTGTCGTTGTAATTGTCAATAATTCTTCCCATGATAACAGGGAAAATAGCTCCTCCGATGATTGACATAACAATCAATGATGATCCAGGTTTTGTATTTTCTTTCAGGTCTTTAATACCAAGTGAGAAAATGGTAGGAAACATAATGGACATGAAAAATCCCAATCCACCCAAAGCCAAAACAACATTTTTCCCATCAGCATACATAGCTACAACAGAAAGGATGATACAAGCTATTGCATATATGGAAAGTAACTTTGCAGGGTGAATATATTTCATAACGACAGTTCCAATAAAACGGCCAGACATGAAAAGAATGCCATAAATACCCAAATAATAACCTGCAGTTTTTTCATCAACGCCACCTCCGCTGATAGCCATTCGCACAAAAAAACTTGTAACACATACCTGGGCACCTACATAAAACAATTGTGCGATGACAGCCCAGGTAAGGTGTTTGTGTTTTAATGCACCGGCAATGCTTCCTTCTGCTTCTCCGTTTTCCTCTTCTTTGAATTCAGGGAATTTTATGATGATAAAAATAACAGCAAGCAGTAAAAGAAAACCACCCAAAACTGCATAAGGCATTTTCACAGAAGCTGCTTCACCAGCCAGATACGCAAGTTTGTCTGGTTCTGGCATGGCAGCAAGTTCAGCTGGGCTGTATTCCTTTCCGGAGAGGATGAAAAGGGTTCCAATGACAGGAGCGATAAACACTGCAAGACCGTTGAATGACTGAGCCAGGTTTAGTCTTGCCGTAGCATCCTTCGGATCGCCTAGTTTTGTTGCATAAGGATTTGCTGCTGTTTCAAGAATAGTGAGTCCACAACCAATGATGAACAAGCCAATTAGAAAAATATTATAATCCCTGGCATTTGCTGCAGGAATAAACAAGAAAGCCCCAAGACTAAAAATCAACAGCCCAGTTATGATTCCTTTTTTATATCCATATTTTTTAAGAATTAATCCGGCAGGAATGGCAGATAAAAAATAGGCCAAATAAACTGCAGTATCTACAAACGTTGATTGCGTGTTTGTAAGCAACAATGCCTTTCTCAAATGGGGGATAAGTATGCCATTCAAATTATTTGAAATGCCCCACATGAAGAATAGGCTTGTAACAAAAATAAAAGGGATCAGGTAAGAGGGTTTCTTGTTGGTCATGTTTTGGTTTTTTATGTTAAAGCTGCCCTGTCTAAATGAACATATCCTCCGTCAACATGAATCAGTTGCCCGGTGGTATGTGAAGATTTTGGTGATAGTAGAAATGCTACCATGTTGGCAATTTCTTCTCCTGTTGTCATGCGTTTTTCCAAAGGAATTCTTTCTGTGATTTTCCTGAGCATTTCTTCAGGATTTGAAAGTGTTTGTATCCATTTGTCGTATAACGGTGTGTAACATTCTGCTACCACAACTTCATTTACACGTATGCCATATTTAAGCAAATCAACAGCCCATTCTCTGGTTAATGCATTTCTTCCTCCATTTGCTGCTGCATATCCTGATGTTCCACCTTGACCTGTTTCAGCTACTTTTGAACCAATATTAACGATTGAACCCTTGTTCTTTTTTAACGCTGGCAAGGCAGATTGTACAATCATAAAATAATGCACCACATTGCTATGCAGAGATTTGATAAAATCTTCATAACTGCCATTTTCCAATGATACACCATCATTGACACCGGCATTGTTTACAACATAGTGTATGGTTCCAAATTTGCTCATCACTTCTTCAACTGCCTTTTTACAAGCTTCAGGATTCCCAAGCTCAACAGAAACTTGTCCGCCTGTTCCAATTGCCTCCAACAGTTTTTTGTTATCATCTTCATTCCTTCCCAGAATAACAGGGAAAGCACCTTCACTTGCCAACACTCGAACAATGGATTCTCCAATTCCTTTGGCACCACCTGTAACGATAACAATTTTGTCTTTTAACTGAAGATCCATTTATTGAATTTTATAAAATTTGATTGTATTTCCACCCATCAGTTTTTCTTTTTCGGATGTGTTTAGTTGTTCAGAGAATTTATGCATAATTGATACAACTTCAGTATATGTGCCTGCAACCAAACAAACTGGCCAATCT
The DNA here is from genome assembly GCA_947447005.1 of Chitinophagaceae bacterium. Taxonomy (GTDB): domain Bacteria; phylum Bacteroidota; class Bacteroidia; order Chitinophagales; family Chitinophagaceae; genus Pollutibacter. The sequence continues at coordinate 4,164 of CANFHO010000024.1, read as the reverse complement.
GTTCCAAAACAAATTCTGTCTATCCCAAAATACTCAGCAGCTATTTCCATGTAGGGTTTTAGGTCTTCATAAGTCCAATGCTTAAAATCAGCTTCTGTTATCATTCCGCTGAGTTTGCAATATATTCCAGGATGTTGTGCTAAAATGCGGATATTATCTTTCCATTGTTTGATTTGCTTGTTCTTGATATCAGGTTTGCCAATATGATCCAGAATCATTCTGTTGTCTGGCAACTTCTCTACAAACCTTATCAATGATGGAAATTGATCATGAAACACAAGCAGGTCATAAGTGAGGTCAGCTGCTACAAGCAATTGAACATTCTTTTGAAAAAGGCTATTGGTAAGGTATTTTGAATCTTCCTGTCCCTGCATAATAGCTCGAAACCCTGCAAGTTTTTTGTATTTTTTCCAGTGGTGCAGTCTTTCTGCCGGATCATCAACAAGTAAATCCATCCAGCCTACAACTGATTTTACAAATGGATGTTTGTCGGCAATTTCAAGCAGAAATGATGTTTCTTTTTCTGTTTCATCTGCTTGAATTGCAACACAGCCATTGATATTGTTTGCCTGTAGAATTGCACCCAATTCAGTTGGACCAAAATCTTTTCGAATGACTTTCATTTCGTCATTGATCCAGTCATGCGTTTCAGGACTGTATTTCCAAAAATGTTGATGTGCATCAACCCGCATATGCCACTGCTGTTTGTTCTTGTTCTCCCAATCCATCAATGCCTAATTTTATGACATCTCCAGGTACCAGATATCGCTGTGGTTTTTGTCCCATCCCAACTCCTTCTGGTGTTCCAGTGCTTATAACATCACCTGGCAGCAATGTCATGAATTCTGATAAATAGCTTACAATATGAGGTATGTTGAATATAAGATCTGCTGTACTTGAATCCTGCATACGTTTGCCATTCAGGTCTAACCAAAGGTGAAGATTATGTGGATCGGCCACCTCATCTTTTGTAACAAAGAATGGGCCTAATGGTGCAAATGAATCGGCGCTTTTACCTTTTACCCATTGTCCGGATCTTTCCAATTGAAAAGCCCTTTCGCTATAATCATTGTGTAAACAATATCCAGCAACATAATCCATGGCATTCGCCTCTGTTACATAACTTGCTTTTTTTCCAATGATCACAGCGAGTTCAACTTCCCAGTCAGTTTTATATGAATTTCTAGGGATGATTACATTTTCATTTGGTCCACACAGTGCTGTTGTGCTTTTGAAAAATACAACTGGTTCCTTTGGCGCCTCCATGCCACTTTCTTTTGCATGTTTTGCGTAGTTGAGTCCAATGCAAATAATTTTGGATGGTCTTGCTACGCAAGAAGAATATGTTATGTCCTCAGAAATAATCGGGCAGGATTCTAAATTTTTCTTTGCCCATTCAGCCAATGTGATCAAACCATTCTGATGTAAAAAATCTTCATTTATATCATGTCCGAATGATGAAATATCACGTTTTTGTCCATCCTTATCAACCATGCCCTGAGATATGGTGCCTTCTTTTTCAAACCTGAAAATTTTCATTGTATAAGATTTTAATGTATTAATTATTCAGTTTTATGAAACCTCCATCAAGAGGGTAGTCGCACCCCGTAATAAAGGAAGCTTGTTTGGTGCATAGAAAGAAAGCAAGTGCGGCAACTTCATCTGGTTGTCCCATTCTACCAATGGGCTGACTCGCAGAAAGTTTTTTGAACATTTCTTCTTGTTTCCCAGGATAATTTTTATTGAGAAATCCATCTACAAATGGAGTATGAACCCTGGCAGGTGATATGCAATTTGACCGAATGCCTTTGTTTATATAATCTCTCGCAACACTTAATGTCATGGATAAAATGGCACCTTTACTCATGCTGTATGCAAAACGATCGGAAATGCCAAGTGTTGCAGCAATGGAAGCCATGTTCACAATAATGCCTTCTCCTTTTTCTTCCATGTAGGGTATGCATGCGTGCATGCAATTATATGCGCCTTTCACATTCACATTAAATAGTCTTGTGAAATCTTCTTCTGAAGTATTTCCAACATTTCCGATGTGCGCTATGCCTGCATTGTTTATTAAAATGCCAATACCCGATGAAGAGGCAACAGCAGCTACTTTTTCTTTTACTTCATGTTGATTGGTAATATCCACTTCGTGAAAGTGCACCAATTGCGGATCAATACCCCATGATACTTGTTCTTCACTGGTTGGTTTTCTGAGATCAAAAACATCTACTTGAGCACCTTGTCCACTGAAAAGTTTAACAATCGAAAGACCTATTCCACTGGCTCCGCCAGTAACGATAACATTATGAAGAGCAAGTTCAAATGGTGAAGCATTCATCGTTTAAGAAAGATTGAAATTTATGAACGACAAATTATGAAATTATAAGTGAATAATCTGATTATTTAATATATTTAAAAAGAATTTACCATACATTTTAATATTCTCATATTCATGAAACTTTTCAAAAAAGGGGATCGCATTTGGCTTGAAGCAAACCAGCATGTTTATGATATTAAAAGCAATTGGGATGATTTGGTGAATAGAAAACAATTGCACGCATATTTGTTATCTCTCATTCATTTTTCAGAAGAAGTGTTTGATTTAGATCAACAAAGTTCATTTGATCCGCCAATTGGTACTCAGGAAGTTTGGGCAGCAGGTGTAACATATTTAAGAAGTAAAGTGGCTCGTGAAAAAGAATCTGCCGAAGAGGGTGGCTCAAGTTTTTATGATAAAGTATATAACGCAGAAAGACCTGAGCTTTTCTTTAAATCTCAACCTTACAGGGTATCTGGGCATATGGGTAAAGTTCATATAAGACACGATTCCACCTGGGATGTGCCTGAGCCAGAGCTTACCTTATTTGCAAGTTCAGAAGGAACGATAGAAGGGTATACGATTGGGAATGATATGAGTTCGCGAAGCATTGAAGGACAAAATCCTTTATATCTTTCTCAGGCAAAAGTATATGACCATGCGGCAGCTTTAGGCCCTTGTCTAACTGTACTTCCTGACCCCATTCCTTCAAATACAGTTATTCAACTAAAGATTTACAGAGATGAAACGCTCGTCTTTGATGGTATGTCCGCCGTTTCTCAGATAAAAAGAGAGCTCAATGAATTGGTTTCTTATCTTTTTCGTGAAACAACATTTGATAGTGGGGTCATGCTGATGACAGGAACTGGGATTATCCCACCTGATGCTTTTACTTTAGAAGCAGATGATAGGGTTGAGATTTATATTGACCATATTGGAACATTGATCAATTACGTAACAAAACGATGATGAAAAAATTATTACTTGTCCTTTCAGTAGCCTCTTTTCTTTTTTCTCAGGCACAAAATGCCCCCAAGCCATATGGAGCATTGCCTTCAGACCGACAAATTAAATGGCATGAAGTGGAGATGTATGGGTTGATACATTTTACGCCTACCACATTTGAAAATAAAGAATGGGGGTACGGCGATGCCAATCCTTCCATCTTCAATCCTACTCAATTTGATGCAGATAAAATTGTAGCAGCATTAAAAGCGGGAGGACTGAAAGGGGTGATTCTGGTGTCTAAACATCATGATGGATTTTGTCTCTGGCCTTCAAAAACAACTGATTATAATATCAGCAAATCTCCTTTCAGAAATGGGAAAGGTGATTTGGTGAAGGAAATTGAACAGGCATGCAGAAAAGCAGGTTTGCAATTTGGTGTGTATTGCTCGCCGTGGGACAGAAACAATGCACAATATGGAACATATTCATATGTAACAACGTATCGAAATCAGCTGAAAGAATTGTATAGCAATTATGGTCAGCTATTCATGTCTTGGCACGATGGTGCGAATGGTGGGGATGGATTTTATGGGGGTGAACGTGCAACGAGAAAAATTGACCGATCTACCTATTATGCTTGGGATACCACATGGGCAATTACCAGAAAAATGCAACCCATGGCGAATATTTTCAGTGACATTGGTTGGGATGTAAGATGGGTTGGAAACGAAAGTGGTTTTGCTGGTGAGACTTCATGGTCAACTTTTACGCCTGTTCCTGCCGAGGGAATGAACAAAGCTATTCCTGGTAATCTCAATCATAAAGTAAATCCTTTCGGAACTCGAGGTGGAGAGAATTGGGTGCCTGCAGAATGTGATGTGCCATTGAGGCCAGGT
>CANFHO010000023.1 GCA_947447005.1 Chitinophagaceae bacterium | reverse complement strand
TCCCCAATTGAATGCTCATGGATTCAGCAGATAACTCGTCTGTCATGATGATCAGCACATTGGGTTTTTTCTGTGCAGTCACCTGAAAAGATTGCCCTAACAGCATCATGCTTATCAACATTCCGAGCAAAGCTGAAATCCTCATTTTATTTATTTTAAGTCTCATATTGTTTTAATCCAACCGTGAATTTTTCAACACTATTCCAGGGTGATTTTCAGCTTCAAATTTTTTAAACTCCTCAGCAATCTTTGCAGTTTCATGTGTTCCACTGTGCACCAAAACGCGATATGTAAATTGCAAGACTTCTCCTTTCTTGATATGTGTGGCAACGCTATCGGTTGGCCAATAAAGGGGTGTAGGCGACATGAATCCATAGTCGCGTGTAAACCATGCTGCAGGATACCAACTGCTGGATGGATGTTGCATGATGGCCATACCTTCAATCTTTGAACCTCTTTTCCCGTAGCAATCCATCCAAGGAGATGGTTTGCCAAAATTTTCCTTTTCTCCCTGTGCACCATTTGCATCAATCATGGTTCCGCCATTTTCAACAGATAAGGCCGGGTCCATTCTGGCAGAAAATAACGAGTGATTCGTTTTATCAATATTTACATCAATCAGCATCTCCAACGAAATCTCAAAATCAATTTGAAACATTTCTTTTGAAGGTGCCGTGATTGTAATACGACGTTTGTCTCTGATGGGAGATGCAGCATCTGGCCTTTCCCACTCGCAATCATTTTCAATCACCACCCTTGCGCCATTGTTCTCAAGAATTTCTTCGCGTTTGGAAATGATTTGTCCGCCTTGCAATTCCTTGTTCCAGAAATTTCCTCCATTCAGATCATCACAACCAAAGAACAATGAACTGTGATGAGGCCAAATACCATTGCGCATGGAAGTTACACTGGATCCTGAAGGAGCATTGACTGGATAGAAATATGGATATTTTTCAAACTTGGAATAACGATAACTGGTGAAAAACATTTTGTTGATGGTGATGTCTATATGATCACCTACTTTAATGGCATTGATTTTAGTCTGTGAAAATGCGGACACAGACATCAGAAAAAAGGCAATACAAAAAACTGATATTTTATTCATGCGTATTTGATTGAATCATTTATTGAAAAAATATTTTATTGATATCATAAATCATCTTCATCATCAGCGGCCTTTTTCTTTTTCACTTTCGGGGCTTTAATCACTTCTACCTTGACCATCTTTGGAAATACTTCCCTGAACGTTGCAATGAGTTTTAGCTGCTCCGAATTCAAATCCTTTTCTGCAATCGGATTTTTTTCCAGCGGATCTTTGATCACATTGAATATCTCTCCCGTTTCATATAGTTTCCATTCTGCATTATGCACAAACCTGCTTTTTTGAAAAGGTTGCTTCATAGGATCATAGTGGCAGAATAACCAGTCGCGTACATAACTTGGGCCACCCATCATTTTGGGAAGCAGGCTATACCCGTCTGTAACAAAATTCTCAGGAAGCTTTGCTTTCGCAACCTCACTCAATGTTGGAAGGAAATCTGTAAAGTCAACCAAGTCGTTATTCACCTGTCCAGGCTTTATTTTTCCTTCCCAATAGGCAATCATTGGTGCATGAATACCATACTCATTTGTATATCCCTTGTTGCCAGGAATGGTTCTTCCATCTCTCATTTCTGAATTGATTCCAACCCCTGTTCCATTATCTCCTGTAAAAAGAATAAGCGTATTATCAGCTATCCCCAATTCGTGTAGTTTATCAATAATCTCTCCTACATTCTTATCCAGATAAGCCATTTCATCCTTGAAGAATTTATTATCGGCTTTTGATCCACCTTCTTCTCCTTTGGGAACAATCACAAAATCATCATACACTTTTTTATTGTCGGGTGATGGAAAAAAGGGACGATGAGAAAGAACCATGGGATAATACACGAGGAATGGTTCATTTTTTTTCTTTTCCATGAAACGCTTGATGTATTCAACAAAAAGCTTCGGACCATACTCACCATGGTTGTATTTCTTCATGACACCATTCTCAATTAATACCGGATTTTTATATCGCTCATTATACGTAGAACTTGTATCGGCTATATTCCATAACAGATACTCATCAAAGCCTGCCTTGTAGGGTGTAAAAATATCACCGCCCAATTGCCACTTTCCTGCAATACATGTTGAGTATCCTTCCGACTTCAATATATGTGCGAAATTGGTTTCATTCTGGTTCAAATAACCCCAACGTTCATAATTTCTGAAATTTGATTTTCCTGTCATGATTTGCACACGAGATGGAGAACAAAGCGGCTGTGAATAACATTGGGTGAAACGAATGCCCTGTTTGGCCATTTGATCCAAACGTGGTGTCGTATAACTAGTACTCCCATACGCGCCAATGGTTTCAAATCCGATATCATCGGCAAGAATCAAAATGATATTAGGCTTTTTTGAAGCCCCTTTTACGGTTTTACTTTGTTGTGCTTGTAATGAACACATCAACAACATACATATGATTGCACATGCAGTTGAGATCAATTTATTTCGCATATAAATTTTATTAAAGTTCATTTTCAGAATGATCCCTATTGTTTTTGTTCCAATGAAATTGTTTTTATCAACCTGACATCGCTGGATGAAGAACCTATCATAAAAGTGTATACACCATTCGGGTACACAAAATGATTTTCTTTTTCATCCCAATAACGGAGTTTTGATTTGTCAATATCTATCATCACTTGAACCAGGGATCCTTTTGCAATAGTTAACCGCTTAAATCCTTTCAATTCTTTTATAGGCATGGGCAGGTCTGAGTGAGGCAATTTCACATAGACTTGTGCCACTTCATCCCCATCATACATACCTGTATTTTTCAAAGAAAATGCTGCCCTGATATTTGAACCTTGGTCTTTGAGTTCCAAATGGCTATATACAAAATGAGTGTAGCTCAATCCATAACCGAACTCAAATAATGGTGTTCCCTTGAAATATTGGTATGTTCTTCCATGGGTTACATCATAATCATTCATAGCAGGTAAATCCTGAACATCCTTGTAATAGGTGATGGGCAATCTGCCTGCAGGATTATAATCCCCAAAAAGAATATCTGCAATGGCATTCCCCGTTTGTTCACCTGGATAAAAAGCCGAAACAATGGCTGGCGCATGTTCCTTTACCCATTGAATACCTAACATATTTCCTGCCTCCAAAACAACAATGGTATTGGGATTCGCCTTCATCAATTCCTGAATGAAAATTTCCTGATCTGCAGAAATCTGAACATTGCTTCTGTCGCTTCCTTCCTGATCAAAATTTTTATTGATGCCCAAAACAGCAACAACTACATCGGCTGACTTTGCAACCGAAGTTACATCTTGAAAAAGGTCTTTGATTCCTTTGTTTACCCCAGGATATTTCCAATATAATTTGATGGCAGCCTCGCGCCTGTAACTGAAATATTCAACCTTGATATCATATACAGAATCAGCAGTAAGTTCTATATCAGCATAGGTTGTTTGCAAAAACTTTCTTCGCCAGGAATCAATGACCAGTTTCCCATTGATGTACATCTTGCATCCATCATGCGCCAGCAACCCTATACTATAAACGCCTGAAGCAGGTGGCTTTAACTTGCCTGTCCAAATGGCAGAAAATGAACCTTGTGGTATAAAACCATCAGGTGGATGATTTAAAACATCCAGGTCAAGTGCTTGCTCCTTCCTCATCTTGCCTTCTCCACTAAGATCCATTGAATTGAAATACGTTGCAGATAATCCTTCTGGAAAAAATTCTTTTGACAACAATTCGTATGACTCAAGTCCATTGACAGGATTCCATCTACTTGTAATAACCTTGATTTTATTTCCTGCTTTTTGCTGAATTCCTTGAACAATCGAAACTGGTTGATTCAACGGTGTTCCGCTGTATGCGCCAAATTCTGTATTCGCAGCATTGATTCCCAAAACTGCTATAGTCTTGATTTTATTTCGATTCAAAGGCAAAACACCTTTATCGTTTTTCAACAGCACAATGCTTTCCTTTGCGGCTTTCAAGGCAAGTGCCTGATGTGCTTCAGAACCAATTACGCTTGCAGATATTTTATTGAATGGATTCTTTGAAGCATCATCAAATAATCCCAATTTCATTCTTGCCAACAACACATGATAAGCAGCAGCATCAATCTCTTGTATAGAAACCTTTCCGTGGTTCAATGCATCAACCAACGGTTGCATGTAAATATCATCCCCACACTCCAGATCCAGTCCTGCTTTGAGGCAAGCAACAGCCGCCTCTTCTTTGGTGTTTACATAATGATGTGCGTCTACCAAATGATTCGGACCACCACAATCAGATACCACATAGCCATCAAATCCCCAATCCTTTCTCAATACCTGCTTGATCAAAAAATCATTTGAACTTGAAGGAATACCATTCACTGCATTGTAGGAGGTCATGATGGATGCCGCCTTCCCTTCTTTGATACACATTTCAAATGCTGGTAAATAATATTCTCGCAACGATCGCATAGGCACAATGGCATTGTTACCAAAACGATTGGTCTCCTGGCTGTATACTGCAAAATGTTTTGGTGTTGCAACTGTTTTCAAATATCGTGGATGATTGCCCTGCAGCCCTTTTACAAATTGAACTCCCAACGTTCCTGATAAAAAAGGGTCTTCACCATATGATTCTTGTGTTCTACCCCATCTTGGATCACGTGCCATGTTTACTACAGGCGACCAAAAAGTGAGAAGATCATTGAACTTCATCAATTGTTTTTTCCCTTGCTCCAATTCATTCCAACGTGCACGTGCCTCGTCTGAAATAGCTGTTGAAACCTGATACATCAATGCCGGATCCCATGTGCATGCCAAGGCAATGGCCTGGGGGAATACAGTAAAATTACCGGGTCGAACTACCCCATGTAACGCTTCATTGCCATGATAATATTTATCGATATCCAATCGTTGAATTCCAGGAGAACTTGCAATCAATAAACTGATCTTTTCTTCAGGAGTCAATTTCAACAACAGATCTTTAACCCTCTTATCATTTGACAGATTCGGGTTTCTGAAAGCTGCATTCGGTTGGGCGATAATCAAATGAGGAATAATCAATCCAAAGAAGATTGAAAAAATAAAATATGGATATAAACCTCTATTGATTTTCATGTTTCCAAATCGCCTCTTTTTCAGAAAAAGGAATGTTTAGTTTTTGTATTTCAATCTGCTGAGTATTATGTAGAAATATGATGGGCATTTTCTTTGCTGTAGGTATTTCTATAACATTGAAATGAGAGGCTTGTACATCATCCATCACAATGGCCGGACGAAAATCATCTTGCTTATACCTCATTCTAACATTCTTGAACTCTACGCCTTCCGCATGTCTGATATAAAAACCCCAGGATGGCAATTCGCCAAACATGCTGAACTCTGGATATCCATTGATATTCTCGATGACAGACTCCACTTTGTCTAATGGAATATACGCAATACTGCTATCCGCCTTTCCACCGTATGTGATATCAATATTTTCCAACTTGATATTCTTTACACGGTTGCCTGGAATGCCCACAATGGATGATGGAACCAAATTATAAGGCAGAAAAGGATGGCCATAAATATGAAAATGCGAAGGTCTTACTGGCATACGATCAAACCCTGGTCGCAAATGGTCTGGAGGACCTTCAATTGGATAACCTTGATCAGGTTTCAACAATGGTATCTCTGCTTTTACATTGGCGATATACACATTCTGAAGCACTCCAAGACGTTCATCCGTATTGCGTTTTCCAAGACGAATAAAAATAGCGTTGCCTGTATTTTTTGCTGTAACATTTCTGATATCAACATTTTCTAACACACCCCCGTCTACCAATTCCAATGCAATCGCAGAGCGATAGGTGTCAAATACCGTGAGGCCATTTACTTTGATATTTCTGAAACCTCCCTCACCAGCTGTACCCAATTTAAAACCATTTGCACTGGAGCGTACGATGCAATTTTCGATGGTGATATTTTCACAAAGTGATTCCTTGTTTTCTGATTTAAGACAAATGGCATCATCAGATGCATTGATGTATGAATTTCGAATGATTACATTTCTTGAATCTGTAATATCCAATCCATCATTGTTCCAATAGGCTGTACTCTGAACTTTCATGCCATCGATCAGAATGCCATCGCAGCCGCGATAATCCTGTACCCAATTGGATGAATTCTTTAAAGTGATATCCCTAACAACAATATTTTTACAATCATTGAAATAAATGTTATGCGATCTTCCTGAACCCGGACGTTTGTATAACCATATAGAATCCTCTGTCATTTCACCACTTCGAAGTTTTGCAAAAATATCGAACATCAGTTCTTGTCCTTGCCCATCAATGATTCCCGGTCCCGTTACACTGATATTTTTCTGACCTTTTGCATAGATCAATGCAATTTTACCAGTACCTTTTGCGTAATCAGAAGTTGAATGCGAACCCAGCAAAACTGCACCCAACATGATATGCAGATTCACACCTGATTTCATAAACAATGTGCCAGTCATGAAATTTCCCGGAGGCACAATCACTTTACCACCTCCTGAAGCAGAAACAGCATCAATAGCTTTTTGAATAATTTTTGTATTGACAGTTACACCATCTGCTTTAGCTCCTAATTTAAGAATATCTATTTCCTTTGAATGTGCAAAGAAAACCAACATTAAAAGAAACAATGATATAGATATTCTCATACTTAATTATTTTATGGATGGAATTGGGATGATGAGTTCTTTGCCGTTGTATGGTGCAATGACAAGATGATAATTTCCCGATTGCATGACTGATGCATCAACTTCAATTTCAATTGTTTTATTTTCCTTAGACAACAACGAAAAGAAGTTGTCGGAATACAAAGCAGGCTTCACCATTTTATTTGCTTCATTCATAAGCTTTACCTGGGTAAAGAATGCTATCTGAGATGAACTGTTTTTAATTTCAACAGAAATCCTATGTATGCTAGATGAATCCTTTATAAAAGTTTTTGCTTCAACTTTTGCGGCCTTCATACTTGCAAGACTTTCAAATCCCGAAGCGGCAGGTCCAGTCATTGTTTCTTTTCCAAGATATGCATCGGTTGACCTCCAATAAAAATTTGAACTCAGCAAAGAGCCTTGATCATTTTGTAATGTAAGCTTGATGAAATGAACTTTTGAAATTGATGCAGGAAAATCAAGTTTGATTACATCATTTATTACAGCGTCTGCATCTACATGACTTATTTCCTTTTTATAGGAAGAAATTCGCTTGCTACTTATATCATACACTTCAGCCTTTACCTGAAGCTTGTCAAACGACTGCATCAAATCATTATATACCGAAACTGTATTTTTCAAGTAATCAAACTGAACATGCAATGGCTCCAAGGCATGTTGCGTATGATACAATGAAGCAGTTGGTTCAAGCGACCAATCCCACATCCTTGCACAAACTTGTTGATTTGGTGAATTGTGATACCAAAACAACAAACCAGAAGCAAACCTGTCTCCAAAGCTGAACTTATTTCTGTTCCATGTTTCCCAGATTGACTTGGAATTCATTGCAGCTACAAGCTGTCCCTTCTTGGCAAATTCATCTATAGAATTTGAAACACCATAATTATCTGTCAATTCCTTGTACTTGGTTGTCATGAGATGAAAGCCTGCACCATCCATATAATCCCATACATCTTTATTGATGGGCCAAAGATCTTTTTCTGGCATCATCTCTCTTAAGCTTTCAATGATTGGAAGCGATGGTGCACCATACTCAGGATTGAATCCATCAATTCTACTACCCCTTGATGATGCCGTATTTTCATAATGCTGCATGGGATTCACTTGTTGATAAGGACTTCCATCATGCACCCCATCAATTTCAGACTGCATTTGATAAGGCCTTGTTTCATCCAAAGAACGTATGAAATTTTTAGTGCCTGTTACATCTGTTCCTTCATTCGAACCTACATAGAATGCAAGCGAAGGATGATTCCTGATTCGCTTTATGCTTGATTCGAGATTATTAAAATAAATGGATCTGTCCTGAGGATGTTTTGTATCACCTGTCATCCAAAATTCCTGCCAAACCAAAATACCATATTCATCACATAGTTGATAAAAATAATCAGACTCTGCAATTCCTCCGCCCCACAACCTCAACATATTGATACCAGATTTCCTGGTGTATTTCAATTCAGCAAGCATACGTTTATCTGACTCTTGCAACATGGCTTCAGGAATCCAATTGGATCCACGTATGAAAATTGCTTTGCCATTCACATAAAAAATCTTTGAACTATCTGGTGAGTTTCTATCAACCCTTATTTCCCTTATTCCAAACTTTGTAGAAATACTATCTCCGAATTCACCATCCACATATAGTTTCAGATGAAGATCATGTAATTGTTGCTGCCCTTTGTTCACAGGCCACCACAATGATGGATTCTTCATTATAAGTTGAGGAAATTCATTTGAAGCCAACTTTACTTCACTTTCCTCTCCACGTACCATCATAAATGGTTTTTCAAAAAATACCTTACCATCTATATCTCCCTTCAATAGACATTTCACTGTTTTCATTGCCGCATTGGCAACTGTAACTGAAACGGTTTCAGAAGCCTGGTCATATTTGGATGATGTAAACGCTGATGAAACAAACGGATGCTTCAACATGATTTTATTTGTGGAGAACAATTCTATGCTTCTCCAAATTCCAGTATTTCGATCCCGTATTCCATCCTTGAAAGTAAAATCCCATCCAACCGTCATCAACATGGTTGTGTTCAATCCAATATTCCCATCTCCACCATTCCTGTTCTCACCCCTTGCTCTCCATGGTTTGGGTTTATTGGTTCCTTCAATATCAACAGGCAAAACCTTGATAGCAAGTGCATTTGCTTCTCCAACTTTAGCAAAATCAGTGACGTCAATAACTTCCTGTTTAAACATGCCTGCGGTGTTTCCAACCATTACACCATTAAGCCAAATTTCTGCTCGATAATTGATGCCATTCAATTGTAGCCAAATGTTTTTTGACTTATAATCAACTCCAATGTTGAATTCAGTCCTAAACCAATAGGTATAGAAATCCCTACCAACAGCACTGATATCAGGGATGATATTTGAAGACACTTTGTTGTTTACACCGAAATATGGATCCGGATAAACTTTGTTATGCACCAACGACTGAAGCACCGTGCCCGGTACAATGGCATTTTGCCATGAACTGCAATTAAATCCTGTTGATGAAATACTGCGAGCCTGATCTTTTAGATCAGTAGAACGCATCATTTTCCAAATAAATGCACCTCCATTGCCCTCTCTGGAATCGAGACTTATTCTATCCTGTCTTTCATGAAGTGGGATATTTTGCGCGGTTGCATTTAACTGCATCAACGTAACAAGAAAAAGCCCAAGCACAATTTTCATTTTCATACTTCTTTTGATTAAATAGATGGAGTATCAACAAACTGAAAGTATCAATCACTCACCCTTTCCACTCCCTTTTATAAACTCCCTCACACCTACTTTCTTTTCCCATAGCAGATATTCCTCCTGCATACTTTTTACACGTACAGGATCAGAAGCAGCAAGATCTTTCAACTCACATGGATCAGCAGTTACATTATACAATTCCCATGTCTTGTTTTCAAAGTCTTTTACCAATTTCCAATGTCCTTTTCTGATTGCCTTGTTTCCTTCATGCTCCCAACAGTACGTCCTCTCACTATTCTTTTTAGCATTCCATATATAAGAAAGACTTTCACCTGCCAAGCCCTGTGGTTTGGTACCTGATAATTCAAGAGCGGTTGGCATCAAATCCATAACATGGCCAACCTTGTCTGAATATCCTGTTTGTGGTTTTATTCCCTTTGGCCATTGTATGATACATGGTGTGATGATACCTCCTTCATGCATGTAATGCTTATATTTTTTGAAAGGTGTATTCGATGCATTTGCCCAAGGTTCCCCATAAATATAGTAGGATCCTCGTTCACCAATTTTTTTGGAAGGATCGCTCAACAACTTGGTATTCACTCCTTCTGCACAAGCACCATTGTCAGAAATAAATACAATCATTGTATTATCAAATTGACCATTCGCTTTCAATGCCTTTACCAACTTGCCAATATTCTGATCCATCCTGTCAATCATCGCAGCATATACCGCCATTTTTCTCGCCCAGGTTTTTTTATCGGTGGCATCTTCCCAAGCAGGAATGGCATCTGGTCTTTGGGTGATTGCATAACGTGCATCCACTAAACCCAATTTTTTCATTTTTTCAAAGCGCTTCTCTCGGGTAACATCCCACCCCTGTAAATACAAGTTTTCATATTTTACTACATCCTCCTCTAAAGCATGCAAAGGAAAATGTGGTGCAGTATAAGCCAGGTATAAGAAGAAAGGTTTTGTGTTTTTTGTTTTTTTATGTTGATCGATATATTCAATAGCATGATCAGTGAATGCATCAGTCATATAATGTCCTTCTGATGGAATTTCATAATCTTTATCATCCATCACAAATCTTCTCTTGTCTCTTTCTGCTGGCGTAATTTCAAAAAAACTGGAGGCCCCTGATATCAAACCATAATATTTTTCAAACCCTCTTTTCATGGGCCAATGTTCCGGTCTCTCACCAACATGCCATTTACCTGTCATATATGTTGAATAACCAACTTTTTTCAATGCTTCTGCGATGGTTGGAAAACTGTCGTTTAAAAAACCCTGATAAGGTCCGTATTCAATTTCAGCTTTGGTAGAACCCACCATATGCCCCATGCCAACCGTATGTGGATATTGCCCTGTAAGCAGAGAAGCTCTTGTAGGGCAACACCTTGAATTGTTGTAAAAGCTTCTCAACTTGATACCATTAGATGCAAGCTTATCCAGATTCGGGGTTTGCACTTCTCCCCCATAACAACCAATATCAGAATAACCCATATCATCTGCCATGATATAGATGATATTAGGTCGTGCATCAACAACAACCTGTTTGCTTGAAGAAAAAACAAGAAAACAACCTATCACTGCAACACATACTGTTGCGAAGTACAAACCCTTCTTCAAATGTTTTTGCATCATGATTGTTTGGATGTTTTAAAGCTTATTTGTTTTTTAACTTGATAATCTGTGAACCTGCCAACAAATATGCGCCTGTACCAAACGACTCCCAGCTCTCTGCATTGAAATTTCTTCTTGGATCTGCTCCTATTGGTTGCACCCAGCCCACCTTTCCTTCAGCTGTAATGAGTGTATTCAATGCTTGCCATGATGACTTTACAGCAGGTAAAAATTTTCCCTTGTCCAATATTTTGTTGTTTAATCCCCAAGCCAATGCATAACAATTGAAACCCGAACCACTTGCCTCACCTCCAGGATATGCACCTGGATCAAGCAAACTGGTTCTCCATAAACCATCTGTTTGCTGTAAGGTCAACAGTCGATCTGCCATGGTTTTATATAGTTCAACATAGAAACCACGACCTGCATAATTTTTGGGCATCTCATCCAGGAGTCTTACCAATCCTGCCATAACCCAGCCATTGCCTCTCGACCAAAACATTTTTTTTCCATTTGCTTCAAATTTTCCCTGTCCGGCTGAATTGATTAAATAAGTGGCATCTCTTGCAAAAAGCATTTCCTCTTGGTTGTATAAGAGCCTATAGCATTGTCTGTATAAGGTGTCAGATAAAATCAAGTAAGAAGGATCATGCAATGACTTTGAAAGTTTTGCCAATGTGGGAGGTGCCATAAAAAGTGCATCACACCACCACCATGTAATAACATGTTTGGCAACTTCATTCCCTGGTTGTTTCTTTAATTTTTCTATAGAGTCCAGTGACGCTTGAATGAATTTTTTCTCTTTGGTAATCCTGAATAAATCGATGTAAGTTTGAGTGATGGCAATATCATCTGCATGATCATATCTTTTTGCAGGAAGCCAGCTATTCCTTTCACCAACCTGCATCAGTGAATCAAACAATGCAGCTTCCTTGGTCGTTTCGTAAGCTGCATAAACACCTGCATAAAATGTTGCATTTGTCCAGGTATTTTCCGGCTTGCCATTATCGTGATCAAATTGCCATGCGGCTGTTTTAAGCATCATAGACTTGATGTAAGAAGCATTGAATACATCTTGCTGTTGTGCATATGTTTTGAGACTGAAAAATATCGCACAAAACAAAAGCGTTTTAGCGGATAACAAAAGTGTGTTTGTTCTTTTGCATTTATTTTTTTTCATACAAACTGAATTTTAGAATAATGAGAGTTGAAATGTGTAAGATTATTTTTTAATGTATTTGCTGTTGTATTTTCCCCTTTCCTTGAAACCTTCAAAGGGCCTCATCAATCCAAACCTTGGATAACTCTCAAATATATCTCCATTTCCATTTTCACGCGGGTCACCTTGTTCTTTCAATTTCTTTTCAAGTTCTTTTTTCAATTTGACTAAAACAGGTTTATATTTTTCCTGCTTTGCAAGATCATGCATACAAAATGGGTCTTTTACAATGTCGTACAATTGATCTTCATCTCTTTTCTCAAATCCCAGTTGAAAAAGATCAGTAAATGTTTGCCTATTGCTAATCATGTAACTCTTGGTGGGTGAGTCATCAATATCTTCATACCCTTCAAGAATCGGTTTCATGTCTGAATCTCCTGCAACTGGCGTAAAATCCTTGGGAGGCGGGTTTCCTGCAGGCCATCTGTCTACAGCATAATTTTTGATATACAGATACTCCTGTGTTCTAATGGCCCTTGATGGATAACCAACGTTATCTGGCCTGGAATGTGAATGCCTTTCTCTTCCTGAAAGAATATAATTTCGCTCAGGCTGCTTTTTTGAAGAAGCAGTATTTTGTAAAATATTTTTTAGTGATTTCCCCGTGATGCCTTTGAAATGCTGAACACCTGCCATATCCAAAAAGGTAGGAGCTAAATCAATCAAACTTACGAGGGCATCTTCCTTTCTGTTTGGGCCATTGATACCTGGACCACAAATCGCCAAAGGCACATGAATGCCATATTCCTGCATGTTTGCTTTTGCATAAGGGAAAGCCATGCCATTGTCTGCTGTGATGACAATAATTGTATTTTCTAATTCGCCGGATTCTTCCAACATCTTGATCATTTTACCAAGTTGCTTATCGAACCACTGGATTTCCAATGCATAATCCAGCATGTCCTGCTTCACCAAATTTTCATTCGGTAAAAAAGAAGGCACCTGAAGTCCGTTGGATGTTAATCCCGCAGCTGCACCCGAGCCTTCTTCATATTTTCGGTGAGGCTCATGACTACCATACCAAAAGAAAAAAGGCTGATCCTTTTTTCTTTCTTGAAGAAAGTCTTTAAAGTTTGCTGCATAATCAATTTTGCTGATGCCCTTTGTAGGCGTTTTCTTCAATTCTCTTTTATTATATTCTGGACCAACAGGATTTCTATCCCATCCCGCATCTTCAAAATTTCCCGGATCCCATGGCTTCCCGGTATATCCAATCAAGTAGCCAGACGATTCCAGCGAATTGGTAAAGACAGGAAATTTTTTGGGGAAATAACTTGCATGGGTACCTGCCTCTTCGATTTGCCAGATTTGGCGCCCTGTGAGGATGGCTGCCCGTGACGGACTACATTGAGGTGCAGCCACAAATGCATTATTGAAAATGATTCCTTTTTTGGCAACCATGTCAAAATTAGGAGTAATAAATGTTGGCTGGCCGTAGGCAGATGCATGAGGAAATGATTGATCATCTGCAATGGCAAATAAAATATTCGGCTTCTTTTGATCATTCACCTGCGAATACAATTTTGTATAAAAAGGGGATATACAAAAAAAAGTAATGATCAAAAGTATCCGCATAGAAATTATTTATGATTATGAATTATGCAACTTGGATGGGTTTAGGTTTCTTTTCAGAAACTTTTTTGGGAGATGAATTTCTAACAACCATAATGGGCTTTAAAACGGTTCCAGTTTCATCAACGCTTTTTACATCATCGTTGATCAATCTAAGCAACAAATTGATGGCCTGTTCTGCAATTTCCTTAATGGGTTGTGCTGCAATTGTAATGGAGGGTGTAAATAGCCTGAAAAGATCGTTGTCGTCAAAACTCACTACTGCAATGTCATGCGGAATCAGTTTGCCAGCCTGCTGAAGTGCCTCAATTCCATATACGCCCAAATAGTTTGTTGCAAAAAAGAGCGCATCCAAATGATGATTGCTTTCTACAAATGTTTTAATGGATTGAATTGTTTTTTCACCCTGATCTTCAAAAAGCACTTTCAAGATGTTTTTTTCTTCGATCTTGATATTGTTGTTCTCAAGTGCTTCCTTGTACCCTCTTTCACGCTCATCCATCATACTGAGGTCAGTAACAATTGAAATAAATCCAATATTGCTGTATCCATTTTTCACCAGATGTGAAGTCAAATCATATGCACCAATATAATTATCGATGATAATATAGTTCGTCTCTATATCCGGTATCATCCTATCTATCAATACAAAAGGCATCTTGTCCTTCTTCAACTCCAACACTTCTGTCTTTAGTCCTCTTGTGGGTGTAATGATCAATCCATCAACTGAACTGTTTTTCATTTTGACAATAAGATCTCTTGCAGTATGGTCGCTGTTTTCATGACTACTGAAAAATACATTATAGCCGTTTTTATACGCCTCCAACTCAATGATCTTTGCAATATGAGCGAAGAAATAATTGCTCATATCTTCTATGATCAGACCAATTGTTTTAGATTTTCCAGTTCGCAAACTTCTGGCAGCGCTATTGGGATTGAATCCTCTTTTTTTAATCAATGCATGCACTTTACTGGCAGTAGCCGGGCTTATTCCCATTTCTTTACTCTTGCCGTTGATAACAAAAGAGACAGTTGTTATAGAGATGTTCAACTCTTTGGCAATGTCTTTGATGGATATCTTTTTTGTCATGTTTTGAATTTAATTCTTTACACGAATATCATTTTTTACTGAGCGATGGTGGAGCTGAAACCTGGCTACTGCCCCAGTTTTTATTAGGCAGTTTACCCATTTGCAGAACAAGTGTTCCGCCTTTTACCAAGGTAGCATGCTCGTACCATGGCTTATCGAGTGGCTTGCCATTCAGCGTGGCTGTTTGTATATAAACATTTGATTTATCATTTCCTTTCGCTTCAATTACAAATGTTCCACCAGGATAATATTTTTTATTCAAATGAATGGTAACCTTATTGAAAGCAGGACTTGTTATTTCATAAAATGGTTTTTCAGATGTGCCACCATTGGTTGAAAAAATTCCCATTTTAAGCATGGCCGCCAATGAACCCATCAGACCTTGATCTTCATCTCCACTGTATCCCTTTTGAGGAGAAATGCCTGAATAAACGGAATCAATCAATTGTCTTGTCCAATATTGGGTTAACCATGGCTTGCCTGCATAATTAAAGAGGAAAGGAGTCTCCATGCATGGCTGATTACCATAATTGATATATACCCTTCTGATCAATTCCTGATTTACAGGATTCTCTGATTTTCCGGAAACAAATCCGTGTTTTTGGGCTTCTTCAAAAGCCATGTTCAATTTTGATGTGAATGCATCATTGCCGCCCATCAAATTGATTAGTCCCTGAACATCATGAGGAACAAACCAGGTATACTGTGCTGCATTCCCTTCAACCCATCCATGCTCATATTTCAGTACGTCTATGGGTTTTGCCCAATTACCTTGTTTGTCTTTTACCCACATCCAACCTGCCTCTTTATTGTAAAGGTTTTTGTAATTCAGAGATCTCTTTGTAAACAATTCATAATCATCATTCTTACCCAATGCCTTAGCCATTTGCCCCAATGCATAATCCTGATATGCATACTCCAATGTTTGAGCAGCACCGTCCTGGTGAAATCCATATTTTTTTTCTGTCAGGGGATGTGGAACATACCCAAGTTTGATATAATCTTCCACACCACCGCCAATAAATGTTGAATGTTCATAGCCCGCCTTGCTCATCATGCCTCCTGGAAAATGATCTTTTCGCATTCCCTCATAAGCCTTGGCAATATCAAATCCCCTGATGCCTTTCAAATAAGCACTTACAATAAATGGAGTGGTGGCTGCCCCTGTCATTACATACGTATAGTTTCCTCCTGATGGTCCTCTGGGGATAAGACCACCATCATCATACATCAACAACAATGAATTGATAAAGCCTTCTGTTACTTCAGGATATACAAGATGCCAAAGTGTATTCAACGACCACTGCGCACCCCAGAAAGAATCTGAATTATATTCATTGAATGTTGGAAGTCCTTTTTCATTTAACGGAATTTGTCTAACCCTGGGCATTGCACCCGTATTATCAATATAAGTTCCACTATAATCACTTACAATTCTCCTGCCCTGTAAAGCATGCCATAGATCTGTATAAAATCTTCTTTGTTCTTCAAGGGTACCCCCTTCAATATCAATACGACCAAGCCAATTATTCCATTCTTCAGCCGACTCTTTTACTACACGGTCAAAATCCCAATGGCTCAATTCAGATGCCATGTTTTTTCTTGCCTCATTCACACTTGTATATGAGATGGCAATTTTCATCAAACGTTGATCGGCTTCTGCTGTTTTAAATTTAACATACACCCCCATCTTTTCTCCATTGATCGCATTGGCCTGAACCATTTGGCCATTCTTCCATCCGCCAAATACATCAAATGGCTTGTCAAATTCAGCAACAAAATAAACCGTAATGGGCTTAGGCCTTCTGACAGTAGCTTCCATTGTAACCTCACCTTCAATTTTTTGAGCATTTACCTTGTGAACATTGGCACTCTTGGTTCCTGAAGAACCCAGGACTGTGGTAAAATCAAAGAGGATATAATTATCATTTCCTGCAGGATAGGTATATCGGTGAAAACCTACACGAGTAGTGGAAGTCAATTCAGCCTTAACTTGATAATCTTTCAGAACTACTTTATGATATCCTGGCTTGGCAATTTCATCTGCATGCGAATAACTTGAACCGTAAGCATTGGGGCCCAATTGGCCTTTGAAAACTCCTGTTGTTGGCAACACAGGAATACCTGAAAGTTCCCAACAGTGAATATGACTAAAGCATTTTATGGTATCCTCATTATATCTGTAACCGGTGTTCCATGTGCCATTCAGGTTCATGTCTGGACTTAGATTCACCATGCCAAAAGGTCTGGAAGCTGAGCTGAAATAAAAGAAACGGGAATTTGCCGCATCTACCATGGGCTCAACAAGATCAGACTTGGAGATTCCTTTGGGTTTAGGTTGCGAAAATGCACCAAAGGAAACAATGATAAGAAGGCTTAGGCAAGCAATCCGGAATTTCAGTTGCATAGTGAGGTCATTAAAAGTCAGAAGAGAAATATACGATTATCCATTAAAAGTAAATAGTATTCAACAGAAATCAATTAAGATATTTCTGTTGAATACTATTTAGTTAATCAAAGATATTAGTACCCAGGATTCTGTGCAATCTTAGGACTTGACACATCAATCATACCCTGAGGTATTGGTCTCAAATAATGAAAGTTAGAAATTACAGGAGTACCACTCAAGCCATAGCCCATCCATGCATTGTACTTGGTTCCTCTTGAGATCAATGTTCCTGTTCTTTTGAGATCGCACCAACGCTGTCCTTCACCCAAAAACTCTCTTCCTGACTCATCAAGAATCATATCAACGGAAATGGTTGCAGGCGTTGCCCTATAAGTAACCACATTGGAAATAGGGTCATTTCCTATACCAGGGTTAGCAGCACGGTTTGGACTTTTTCCCTTGTTTGCAGAACCCAGTGCACGATCCAAAACAACGTTGTAGTAAACATCAGCAGTTCCTAAAACAGCTCCGCTGGCGCCTTTAACAATGGCTTCTGCTGCCATGAGATAAAGTTCAGCTGAACGGAAAAGAGGATCATTGAATGTAGAGAAACCGTCATTGAAGGAAACGTTTGGTTGGAAGAATTTCCAGAACATCACCCCAGTCCATAACATATTATCAACTACACCTGTTGTTGGCGTTAGTGGAGCATATCCAACAATTTCGCTGTTGTGCTGAACGCTATATTTTTTTGTTCCACCAAGAACATTCAGGCCTCTTTCTGATGCCAATGGCAGTGGCTTGTTCCATGGCAATGTAATTGCCGTGGTATCACCAATGGCATAAGTTACACTTACAGTTGGCTGGGCATAGGTATTGTTTTTCAGACTGATGGTTTGTGCAACAGTTGCATAAGACACGCTGTTGAAAGTACCTTCATATCTTGTATCCAATGTTGGATCAAACAATCTGTATGCTGCCCAGGTTGGATAGTTTCTTCCACCTTGAAGTTTTGAATAGAAAATGGTTGAGCTACCTGCTTGAGCAACACCGCTTGGTCCATCACCATATTGGCTGTGCATATTGTTTCCGATAAGTCCAGTAGCAGGGTTTGTATTTCCATCACCATAATAATATGCAGGGTTTGCATACTGAACAGCGAATATCACTTCTTTGCTCGCATTACAAGTAGTTACAGAAGCAGCAAGTGCTGGCTGCGCATTGGTCACTTTTTTATCATGCGTTGGCCATAAATTATTCCAATTGCTTTCCAATGGGTATAAATTTGAAGCAATAAGATCATCACACAGCTTCAAACAACTATTGAAATCAGCTGGTGAACCACCGAGTGCACTATTAAAATTCCAACCTCTTGTCAAGTACACTTTTGCCAACAAGAATTTTGCAGCACCCTGGGTAGCCCTTCCAACATCTGTTTGGCTTACAGGTAAACCAACAATCGCATCATTTAAATCCGCAATGATTTGAGTATAAATATCTTTTGAAGATGATTTTGGAGCATCCAATTTTCCTTCAACCGCTTCCTTCACTGGCATAGGAACATCTCCCCATTGTTGAACAAGCCAGAAATATGACATAGCCCTCAAGAATTTAGCTTCACCAACCCTGATTGCTTTTTTGGTAGGATCCAAACCGATAACTGCATCAGCACGGCCGATAGCAGCATTGCACCTGTTGATTTCCCTGTACAATAAATCCCAATAGGTTTGAAGTGCTCCAACAGATGAATTAAAACGAATATCATATTGATCCAATTGGTTACCTACCTGGTTAGCCTGGTTGTAAAATATACCACTCCAACCACCAGAAACAAATAAATCCGTTCCTTTGATGGTAAGGTCTCTTTGCTGGGTAATATCTCTCAACAATGGATAGCATGAATTCACTAAACCATCATACCCTGCTGGATCTTTATAATAGTTATCAGTTGTCCTGCTTGCAGGATTGTATTCATTCAAAAATGATTTTTTACACCCGGCAAATATGAGGCAAACAAGTATGCCACATAATGATGCTTTGGAGAATATCTTAAATAGTTTCATAAAAATTATTTTAATTTTTTGCAGTTTAGAATCCAACATTCAAGCCGAAGTTTACAGTAAGAGAGGAGAAATCGTCTTGATAAGCACCTCCATTGTATTCAGGATCTCCGCCACGGAATTTCGTAAAATATGCAGGATTGACGATTTGTGCATAAACGCGTAATCTATCCATGCCAATCTTTGTCAATTGGGTTTTCGGCAAATTGTATCCAACTGTAATATCCGACAATCTTAAAAAGCTTGCATCTTCATAATAAAGTGCGTCTGAATAATTCTTTGCAACACCCATTCCCCACATGGTATTAGAAGGATTGTTACGTGTCCAATAATCAAGCTTCAAACGTCCGCCACCTCCAGCATCTGATACATAACTGCTCAAGAAGTTGTTTTTGAACATGGTTCCGTTCCTGTAATACATCATAACAGCAAGATCAAAGTTTTTAAACCTTACACGGTTTGTCATACCTATGGTAAACTTTGGAAGCTGTGTACCTAAAATAACACGATCATCTGTGCCAATTACACCAGAAGAAATCTTACCATCCTTGTTTTGATCCACTATACGAACAGAACCTGGAACTGCTCCATATGTTCTTGCCAATGCGCTATCAGCTATCTGCCAGATTCCGTTTGCCTGATAATACAAGAAACTCTTCAATGGATATCCTACCGCCAAAATTGCTTCAGGATTTGTATTGGTTCCGCTGAATCCAAATTTCGCACCATTGGCCAATTCTTCAAGTCTGTTGATGTTCTTGGAGAAGTTTACAGAAGTGGTCCAAGTGAAATTCCTTGTAGAAACATTCACAGTATTCAAAAGAAGTTCAATCCCTTTGTTTGACACCCTACCCACATTAGCAATTAATGTACTGAAGCCATTTGTTGTAGGGATAGCCTCCTTCATAATCAAATCCTTTGTAGTACGCTTATACAACTCAAGAACTGCGGTAATCCTGTTGTTAAACAATCCAAGATTTAAGCCAAGGTTCAACTCCTGGCTTCTTTCCCAACCAAGCAGTTGATTTGGAAGGTTGTTTGGAGCAAAACCAACACCAGCAGCCTGACCAAAAGAATATGTTGTTGTAAAGAGGGTTGCGGCAGTAGAATATGGTGCAACAACTGTATTACCAACCTGGCCATAGCTAACCCTTAATTTCATATCTGAGATGGCTTTAACCTTCTGGATGAATTTTTCATCACCAACACGCCAAGCAAAAGCACCTGAAGGGAAAAATGCCCACTTATGTGCATCAGCAAGCTGAGAGGCTCCATCAGATCTACCTGTAAAAGTTAACAAGTACTTCTCATTGAATGTATAGTTTGCCCTTGCCATATAAGAACTCAAAGTTCTTTGGTTAAATGTACTATTAATCGAAGGGGTTCCGGTAGTTGAAGCTAAATTGTACCAATATGAAACATAGGGTAAGCCAGTAACGGCAACCACATTCATTTCTGTTGTGGTCTTGAACGCACTTTGCAAAGCAGTAATGTTCAATTTGCTTTTCCCTTTGTCATAATTGTACGTCAACTGATTATCGAATGTATAAGAACCCAAATAATCATTTTCAATCGAAGCCCTGGTACTACCAGATACATTCACTGATTTTGAATACTTACCCCTATACTCATCTTGCTTAGCAAGCTGATATGATGCAGAGATTGCCGATTTAAATGTTAAACCTTTCAATAAATTGATTTCAGCATATGCATTACCCATTTGACTTGAAACATTTCTGGTCCAAACATAATTGGCCTTATCACTCGCCTCCAGCAAAGGATTCACTGCCGTATTTCTTCCCATTCTCACAGCATACCCGTTTATCGGTCCAAATGCAGCATCTCCGCCAATGGCAGGATCAACCAAATCTTTATAATAAATAATAGAAGTAGGTCTTTCGCGATAAACAGTTCTTGGCACTTCAAGAGAACCCGTTGGATTGGTAGAAAAATTCTCATAAAGTGTCAATCCGATTTTCAAGAATTTTGTTATTCTTGAATCCATGGCAGCATTCATGTTGAATTTTTTGTAGTTGGTCAAGGGCACCATTCCATCTTCCTGAATATATCCACCAGATATACGATACGTAGTACCTGCGTTACCCCCTGAAATAGCGATGGTTGAACCTGCATTTAAACCCGGTCCGGCTACCATGCGAGCTAAATCAGTTGACTTGCCAGTATTGATCCAGTTCAGTTCATTTACATTGAATGCAGATGCTTCAGTAATGGTTGATCCATTCAATTGTGCATCTGTAATTGTAGACTTATAGAACTCTTTCGCATTTTCCATGACAGGTAGATGCGCTGGAGTTCTTTGACCTAAATAACTATCCAGAATAACCCTTGGCTTACCTGATAATCCTTTTTTGGAAGTGATGATTACTACACCATTTGCACCTCTGGATCCATAAATAGCTGTGGAAGATGCATCTTTTAAAATGTCAATTGTTTCAATATCAGTTGGATTGATATCTTGCAATCTTCCACCTATAATTCCATCAATTACTACCAATGGTTCTGTACCCTGCGTCTGTTGTGTACTGCTTGTCAATGTCAGGTTTTTCGTACCATCTGCATTGGGGTCTGCTGTGATAGTATTTTCACCACGAATGGCGATTGACCACAACTGACCTGGCTTATTACTCAACTTTGTAACCAACACCCCCGGAACCTGTCCTTGAAGGGCTTGCGTAGCATTGGCTGGGTTTGCTCTCACAATCTCCGTAGCCCTCACAGAACCAACCGCTCCAGTGAGATCTTTCTTTTTCACCGAACCATATCCCACAACTACAACATCTTCCAATGCCTTGGTTTCAGCAACCAATTTAATGGTGATATTTGTTTGATTGGTGATTTTGATTTCCTGGGCGCCATATCCAAGCGAGTTGATCAACAACACTTGATTGCCTTTAACAGGTACATCAATTGAAAATTTTCCATCTGCGCCAGTTACAGTTCCCTTGGTGGAACCCTTTAATGTAACACTTGCACCAGATAAATTGGCTCCGTTTTCACTTGCAACAACAAGTCCGGTAACCTTACGGCTCTGAGCAAAAGAAATACTGCAGAGGCATAAAAATAATGAACCAAGAAAAATTAATTTTCTCATAATGGCAGTTTTGGGTTAAAGTTTTATCTCCCAATCCTTAATTGGGTTGATGAATTTAGTTAAACGTTTTAGTAAAACGTTTAAATGGGTAAAAAAAATTACGAAAACATTTTCGTAATGATCCTCAAGGAGGAGCTACAGTCCTACCGAAAATCAAATAGGCTGTTACCTTTTTCAGGTAACAGCCTATTTAAAAAGAGCCTTAACAACTATTAATATCCAGGATTCTGTAAGATACGTGGATTGGAGTTGTCCAACATTCCTTGTGGAATAGGTCTCAACAAATGCTTGGTGTCAATTTGCTTTGTTCCAGCAACACCCCATGTTGTCCACCCATTGTATTTCAATGCGCGCTCAATCAATTTGCCTGTACGCTTCAATTGGAACCAACGCTCATTTCCTTCACCCAGCAATTCCCTTCCATATTCGTCAAGGATCATATCAATATTGATGTTGTATGGAGTTGCCCTATAAGAAGCAACAGTCGTTACATCATTGACATTTGCAGGATTCGCAGCACACAAAGGATCTTTGCCTGCATTTGAACCAAGTGCTCTGTCAAGTACTTTATTGTAATACACATCGGCAGTTCCCAATTTAGCCCCGGTTGCACCTTTTACAATGGCCTCAGCAGCCATTAAGTATACCTCTGCAGAACGGAACAAGGGATCATTGAAAGTAGAATAACCATCACCATACAAAATACCTGGCTGCCAGAATTTCCAGAAAATCGGACCACCCCAGGCCATGTTATCAGTAACAGTTTGGGTTGCGGTAAGCTTGCCCACCCAAAACAAATCAATGGTATTTGCAACTGCATAGTTCTTTTTACCGCCAGGAATATTTACACCTAACTGATCAACTGTAGTAGTTGGCCTGTTCCATGGATAAACAACGGCAGTTGTATCACCAATTTTGTAGGTTACTGTCAATGATTGATTATACGGTTTATTGGATGCAAGTGAAACTGAACCTGCTACCGTTGCATAAGAAACACTGTTGAATGTACCTTCATAACGAACATCCATTTGAGGATCAAACATCCTGTAAGCTGCCCAGGTTACATTGTGCTGAGGAAGGAAACGGTTGTATGTAGATGTCCTAGACTCCTGTGCAGGACCACTAGGACCGCCACTGAATACAGTATGCATATTGTTTCCAATCAAACCAGTTGATGTACTCATGTTTGCATCACCGTTATATGCCAAGGCATTTGCATATTGAATTGCAAAAATCACTTCCTTGCTTGCATTGGCTGTAGCCACTGAGCTTGCAACTGTGGCAGTTTCTGCCTTTGGATTTTTGTTATGTATTGGCCACAAGTTATTCCAGTTTGTTTCCATTGGATACAATCCAGATGAAATCAAATCATCACACAATGCCAAAGCACTGGTGAAATCAGCGGCACTACCACCCAATGAATTGTTGAAATTCCATCCGCGTGTAAGGTATACCCTGGCAAGCAGGAATTTAGCTGCACCCTTGGTAACGCGACCTGCATCTTTCTGAGTAGCAGGGAGTTTCAAAACTGCATCATTCAAATCGGTAATGATTTGGGTATATACATCTTTCGCAGGAGTTTTAACCACCTCAAGTGAGCCTGTAGTGGTTTCTTTTAAAGGCATCGGAATATCACCCCATTGTTGTACTGCCCAGAAAAATGACAAAGATCGTAAGAATTTGGCCTCGCCAATTCTGGTGTTCTTTACAGAATCTACCATATCTGTAACACCAGTTGAACGCTCTACCGCAGCATTACACCTGTTAATTTCCTTATAAAGCAAATCCCACAAAGTTTGCAATTCACCCAAGGATGCATTTAAACGAAGATCATATGAGTCATATGCACTTCCAAGTTGTGTAGTCTGTGTTGGATATATCAACAAACCACCCCAGCCGCCTGATGAAAACATGTCAGTACCATTCAAGAATGGAACCCGCTGTTGGGTGATATCCCTCAACAAAGGATAACAGGATACTACAAGACTTTCATATCCGGCAGCATTGGTATAATAATTATCGGTAGTACGATTGCTTGGATTGTACTCATCCAAGAAGGTTTTTTTACATCCAGCCAATAACAGTCCGACAATTGTCAGCGATAGGATGATATGTTTTACATTATATTTTTTCATAACTAAGTTTTTTAAGGTTGACATATTAGAAACCAATGTTTGCACCAACTGCATAAATCATATTTGGTACATCATCAATGTATGTGCCTGAATTGTATTCAGGATCCATACCATGGTATTTGGTCCAGTATTTTGGATTAATGATTTGGACATAAAACCTTGCCTTATCAACCTTGTACTTGTTTAGGAAAGATTGCGGAACAGTATATCCAAACGTAATATCCTGCAACCTGATGAAACTTGCATCTTCATAGCTTCTTGCACCTCTGTATGCCTGTGCAACACCTGGACCATAAAAATCATTGATAGGATTGTTTCTGGTCCAATAGTTCAACACGATATGATTATAACGGGTTCCGGTATAATCTGCCATCGTTCCATCCAACAAAGCATTTTTAAACATGGTACCATTTCTGTAGTAAAACAGGAATGAAAGATCAAAACCCTTAAAGCTTACCCTGTTTGTCATACCCATGATAAAATTAGGCAACTGTGTCCCCAACCACATTCTGTCGTCTTTTCCAGTAGAGCTTGAAATAGCGCCATCACCATTCAAATCAAGTACACGAACAGCTCCAGGAAGCTGACCATACATCCTTGCATAGGCAGTATCAGGAATTTGCCAGATACCAGCGAACTTGTAATCATAATAAGATCTAACAGGTTTTCCTACAAACAATGCACTACCAATAATGGATGTTACACCATTCGCAAGTGCCTCAATCCTGTTGAGATTTTTAGAGAAATTGATGCTGGTACTCCAAGAGAAATTCTTGGTCTCAATATTTCTCGTATTCAACATGATCTCAATTCCTTTGTTAGAAACTTTACCAACGTTTGTTGTTACAGAAGCAAAACCTGTAGATGTTGGCAAGGTTTGATTCAGAATCAAATCCTTTGTATTTCTCTTATACAATTCAACAGACGCATTAATACGGTTTTTCGCAAAACCCATGTTCAATCCAAGATTCAACTCCTGACTTCTCTCCCACTTCAGATTCTTATTGCCAATCACAGCCGGAGCAAAACCATTGGCAGTGGTTGATGTACCAAAACCATACAATGTATTCACCAAACCTGCTTGGGTGCTGTATGCAGCCACGTTTGAGTTTCCTACTTCACCATAGCTAACACGAAGTTTCAGGTCAGAAAAGATATCTGCATCCTTGATAAAATCTTCATCACCCAATTTCCATGCAAAGGCACCTGATGGGAAGAACGCCCACCTGTTTTCACGTGAAAGTTGTGAAGCACCATCCGCACGACCAGTCAAAGTCAATAAATACTTATCATTGAATGTATAATTCACCCTGGCCATATAAGACTCCAGTGTATTACGTGCATACCCACTCGATGCTGTTGCAGTTCCTGTTCCAAGGTTATACCACAATGAAGCATATGGAAGATTTGTTACGTTGATGGAATATTGCTCTGTATTGTTTTTGAATGCCGATTGCAATGCAGTAGCATTCAATGCATGCTTGCCCTTTGAATATTGATACGTCAACTGATTATCCAAAGTGTATGTACCAATGTCCTTGGTTGCATAACTGGCCCTTGGAAGGTTTGTCAACTGAGACTTTGACATATATCCCCTGAATTCACCCTGACGTTCGTCAACTGCTGAACCAGAGAAGGTAGACTTGAATGTAAGACCTTTTGCCAACGTGACTTCAGCATATGCATTACCCATCATATTGATGATGTTCTGAGTATATTGATATACGTTTTTGTCAACATCAAGCAACGGGTTTGGAACCTGGTTATCTTTGATACCCATCCAAACAGACAACTGATTGCTTCCCCAAGGACCCATGGCCAAATCGTACGCTTCACTTGGATTGATTACATCCTTATAATATACAACACCTGTTGGCCTTGCCCTGTATGCAGAACGCAATACCTCAAATGAACCAGTTGGATTTGTACCATAATTTAAATAGGCAGTGAAACCAACTTTAAGGAAGCTGTTCAATCTGCTTTCAATAGCAGAATTCAAAGTGTATTTTTTATATGAGGTAGATGGAATATTACCATCGTCCTGAATATAACCACCAGAGAACCTATATGTAGTACCTGCATTACCACCTGAAACAGCTACAGTAGAATTTGTTGATAAACTTGGAGCTGTTACCAAATCAACCCAATTGGTAGATTGACCGGTATTGATCATGTTCATTTCACTTGCTGTGAAAGTAGTTGCTCCACCACCATTCAGCACGATATCTTGTGCCATCTGATAAAACTGCTGCGCAGTTTGCAACTGTGGCAAATGTGCTGGCGTTTTTTGTCCAACATACGTATCAAGTGTAACCCTTGGTCTACCGGTAATACCTTTTTTAGAAGTGATGATTACAACACCATTCGCACCACGTGCTCCATAAATAGCCGTTGAAGATGCATCTTTTAAGATATCAATGGATTGGATATCCGCAGGGTTGATATCACGCAACCTCGCACCAATCACTCCATCGATTACAACCAATGGTTCAGTTGCTCCAGTGATGGTGTTTTGTCCCCTGATATCAATAGAGAATGCCTGACCAGGTTTGTTACTTGCCTTGGTAATAACAACTCCCGTCACCTGACCTTGCAATGCTTGTGTTGCATTTGAAGGATTGGTTCTTACAATGTCTTTTGCAGATATTGAACCAACGGCTCCTGTCAAATCTTTCTTACGAACAGATCCATAACCCACTACAACTACATCTTCCAATGCTTTTGATTCGCTTATCAGCTTAACAAAAACATTTGTTTCTGTAGTAACCCTGATCTCCTGAGATTCATATCCGATGGAGTTGATTACTAAAATGGGACTACCCTTTGTAGGGATGTCAATTGAAAATTTACCTGTTGCATCTGCAACCGAACCCTTGGTTGTCCCTTTTAGGGTAATACTTGCACCGGCTAAAGATGCTCCGGTTTCATTCGCAACAATTAAACCCGTCAGCTTGCGGGTTTGGGCCCAGGTTGTCACTGATATACAGAACAACGCTGTGGCAAGAAAAAGTACTTTTCTCATCATGGCAATTAAAGTTTTATGTTTTTAACATGCTTTGCAGAATACAGGTGTATCCCAAAAGCAGTTTGAATTTAAATAAAAACAGCCTCCTAAAACGTTTAATATATGAACTATTACGATGAAATATTACGAAATCGTTTTCGTTCTTCTCTTGAAAGGCTATATCGTTTTCGTAAATAGCCAGCCAAAAAATCCTAAAAATTGGGTAAAATACACAATCAAACTCTTGCCATGAAACGAACGCGTAGAACATTTGTAAAAAATGTTACCCAGGCATCGGCTATTGTCGGATTGGGTGGCATCTCATCATCATTCACAGCCAAAAGCTATAGCCGCATTCCAGGTGCAAACGATCGCATCCATATGGCCATGATTGGAACGAACAGCCGCGGTGAAGCGCTTTCGGCCATCTTTGCCAAACAACCCAACACAGAAGTGATCTTCATTTGTGATGTGGAAGAAAAAGCAAGACAAAAGGGGATCAACTCCGTAATTAAAACAGGTGCCACTGCCCCCACTGGGGTTAATGATTTCAGAAGCATCCTCTCAAACAAAGATGTAGATGCAGTTTACATTGCCACACCTGATCACTGGCATGCGCCTGCTACAATTATATGCGCATCTGCTGGCAAACATGTCTATGTTGAAAAACCATTGTCTCACAATCCTCGCGAAGGAGAACTTGCTATTGCAGCTGCAAGGAAGTATGACAGGGTAGTTCAAATGGGCGCCCAACGTCGCTCCTGGTCGCTACTAACCGAAGGAATCAATGCCTTGCACGAAGGGGCCATTGGTAAAATACATCTGGTAAAATGCTGGTATACCAACAACCGAAAACCCATCGGCATAGGCAAGGAAACGACAGTTATGCCTGGCCTCGATTATGATCTGTGGCAAGGACCAGCTCCAAGAAGGCCATATAAAGACAACTTGATACATTATAATTGGCATTGGTTCTGGAACTGGGGCACAGGTGAAGCCCTGAACAATGGTACGCATGAAATTGATGTGGCCAGATGGGGCTTGGGTGCCGATTTCCCAACAGCAGTCTCCTCAAACGGTGGCAGATATTATTATCAGGATGATTGGGAAACACCGGATACACAGTTGATTACTTTCCAAACTAAAGATACCACCATCCTTTGGGAAGGCAGAAGCTGTAGCAACCTGAAAGTACAAGGTACAGATCGCGGTATATTATTCTATGGAGAAAAAGGAAATCTTCAAACAGGTCACAATGGATATACCATCTTTGACGACAAAGGAATTATTCTCAAGGATGTAAAATCAAATGCAGTAATTGACGGCAGAAATGCTGCAAGTCCCAACGAAGGACTGGATGCAGTGCATGTTGCAAACTTCCTTGAAAGCATTCGCCTGAGCAAAAGACCTAATGCCGATGTTGAAATTGGATTCAGAAGTACACTCTGGGTTCAACTGGGAAACATCTCACAAAGGGTAGGCAGACAAATTGGTATCGACCAAAGCAATGGTCATATTTTAAATGATAAGGATGCCATGAAACTCTGGGGCAGGGAATATGAAAAGGGATGGGAACCTAAAGTATAATTCAATACAGTACATTTCAAAATCAACCATTAATAAACATTCATTAAACTAAACACAAAACCATGTCTTCACGTAGATCATTTTTAGGAAAAGCTGCACTGAGCATAGCTGGTACAGCAACCCTTCCAATGCTGGGCAATGCATTGTCAAAACCTTCTGCTTTCGATGGCACTCCTTCTCTTCAAACCGGAATTGCAGGTTTCACCTTTGTAAAATTCGATATTGACAAAGCAATTGCAATGATGAAAAGAGTTGGCGTAACAAATCTTTCGGTTAAAGAATTTCACCTCCCACTCAATAGCTCACAAGAAACCATCAATGCGTTTCTTGCTAAATTGAAGGACAATGGAATCAATCCATATGCTGTTGGAGTAATTTACATGAGAACCAAAGAAGCAGTAGACCAGGCTTTTGAATATGCCAAAAAAGTAGGTGTAAACATGATTGTTGGGGTACCTACATACGACCTTGTTGAGTACTCAGAACAAAAAGTAAAGGAATATGATATCAAACTGGCTATTCATAACCATGGCCCTGAAGATAAATTATATCCAAGTCCGAAAGATATCTGGGACAGGATCAAGAATTTAGATGCAAGAATGGGTCTTTGTATTGATATCGGACACTCACTTCGCGCAGGCACCCTTCCTGAAAAAGCAATCAGGGAATATAAAGATCGTTTGTTCGACCTGCATATCAAAGATGTAAACTCAACTGCAAAAGATGCCAAAGCCATTGAAATAGGAAGAGGCGCCATCAACTTCCCTGCAGTTGTGGAAGCACTTAAAAAAGTGAAATTCCAAGGTGTATGTAGCATCGAATTTGAAAAGGACATGACCGATCCACTTGCCGGATTAGCTGAATCAATTGGCTATTTCAGAGGAGTAGTTAGAGCTGAAGATTAATTCTTCTGTTCATCATAATAAGAAAGCCGACCCATTGGTCGGCTTTCTTGTTTTATGGAATATCAATTACTTTATCTTCCAACGCATTCCCATTTCAAGTTGTTCGCTTACCCTACCTCTGATATCATTACCAGGCTTAGAATAAAACAGATTCAAAAGAAATGATTTACTGAATGCATATCCCAAACCTGCGCTATATGCACTATTCGTATGAACATATGCATTGAAGCTGACAGGCATTGCGCCGGTTTGATAACTCAAGCCAAGACCAGCAACGTCTTTAACATTGCTACGACTTTGATAAATCAAACGTGGAGTGATGATAGCCCCATTGGATAGATTCACTTTATTTGAGATTGCGATATATGCAATATCATGACCTGCCTCATCAGCCAAACCTGAGTTGAAAATTCTTCTCAAATTAAAAGCTGTTCCCTGCAACAAGAAATTCTTGTTCTCGTATGCCAAACCCAGATCAGAATCAAAAAGTACCTTAGACTTATAAGCCAAAAGAACAGGATCATTGAGCTGGCCAATTACCTTGTTCATATCAATTCTCCCGAAGGTAAGTCCCATTGAAAACCCAATATGCAACACTTCACCTTCTTTCAATTTTGCATGATAAGAAAAAGAACCCTTTGCATTTGTTTCGGAAATCAAACCTGCACTGGTATTTAACAACTGTAAACCAGCGCCATAGCCTTCACCCAATCTGCCATCCAATGTTAAAAATTTAGACAAAGGATTACCGTCCAGGTTACTGCTAATTCTCCTGTAATGGATATTGGTAATCAACCCCTTTTCGTCTTTCATTCCCGCCAGGGCAGGACTTGAAAGATATGGATTGTATTCATGCTTTGCATCCATGGTATTCAATTGCTGTGCCTTTGAAGCCTGGCCAATCATGGTTACAGCAAAAGCCGTCAGCAATATATTTTTCAAATTATTTTTCATACACATATTTTTATTCAGTTAGATGATCAGTTTACAACAGTGAAATATCCTTTCTTAACAGGTACACCAGGATAATTCATTTTGAATACATAATAGTAGGTATCTGTCTTCAAAGGCACGCCATTTAACTTACCATTGAATTCATTGTTGTAATTCTTACGGTTATAAATCAACTTTCCATATCTGTCATAGATCCATACTTCATTGTCTGGATAAGATGAGATATTTCCAATTTTCCAAACATCATTATAACCATCACCATTTGGAGTGATTACATTGTTTACCACAAGAGCATAATCATCAGAAACATTCAATGTAACGCTTGTGCTTGCTGTACCACCAGAGTTTGTAGCAACAATCGTATAGATGGTTGTTGGAGAAGCATCCCATGATGGAGTGCCGCTGATTACACCAGTTGTTGTGTTAAATGTCATACCCATTGGAAGTGCAGGACTGATGCTGTAACTGATTACAACACCACCAGTTGATGATGGCACTGAATTTACAACAGTAATACCACGCTTCGTATTGATTGGATTTGGATTGTATCCAAGATTTGCAGGTGGCTGATCTACTACTGTGATATCAACTGTTTTTGAAGAACTTCCTCCGCTATTTGTTGCTGTAATTGTATATGTAACTTTTGCAACCATGGCTGTTGGTGTACCACTGATTACACCTGTTGTGGTGTTGAGTGACAAACCAGCAGACAATGCAGGACTGATGCTATAACTAACAACTGCACCACCTGATACTGTTGGTGTCAATGCTGTCATTGCAAGTCCCTTATACAAGGTATTTGGTGTAGTGTAGTTCAATCCTGATGGAGCAACATCATTTACAGTGATGCTCAATAAAGCTGTTGTACTTCCACCCGTATTCGTTGCAGTAACTGTATAAGAGGTAGCAACCGACAAGGCTGTAGGTGTACCACTGATTACACCTGTTGTGGTGTTGAGTGACAAACCAGCAGACAATGCAGGACTGATGCTATAACTAACAACTGCACCACCTGATACTGTTGGTGTCAATGCTGTCATTGCAAGTCCCTTA
>CANFHO010000022.1 GCA_947447005.1 Chitinophagaceae bacterium | reverse complement strand
ATCCTGCCCTCAACACATT
The DNA here is from genome assembly GCA_947447005.1 of Chitinophagaceae bacterium. Taxonomy (GTDB): domain Bacteria; phylum Bacteroidota; class Bacteroidia; order Chitinophagales; family Chitinophagaceae; genus Pollutibacter. The sequence continues at coordinate 32,706 of CANFHO010000022.1, read as the reverse complement.
GTCTGAATTGGACATGAGCTCAATATTTTGTCCTTCCATATAGGCATGTGGCATTCCTGAACCTTGGAATATTACCTGACCAGGTTTAAGATGAAGAATATTGAATAAGTAAATGGAGAAAATACCTCGATCATATTTCCTCCCCTCAATGTTGAAAGTTTTCATGGCACGTGCTGCCCAAAAATCAGGACTCGTCCTTTGAAGTTCTTCTCTTTCATATGATGGCACAATTCTTTCAGCCAACGGTTGCAATATCTCATCCACAGATGCCTGTGGGATAGTCATGATTTTCTGATAGAGGCCTTTTATGCCTTCTGACTGATGAATATTCTTGAAGCAATGAAGGAAATCATATTGTTCAAGTATCTTTTCTAAATCAGGCGAAAAACCATGCAATAACCAAAAATCACTAAGGGCGATCATGAGTTCAGGCTTGTGGTTATCATCCTTGTAATTACGATGAGGTGCTTTAAGATCAATTCCAGCTTCATTTTCCCTAAGAAAGCCAGCCAATGCATCCTTTTTATTCGGATGAACCTGAATGGACAACATATCCTTTACATCCAGAATTTTTAATAAGTAAGGTAGTTTACCAAATTGATCTGCAACTTTTTTTCCCAAATACCTATATCGATCAGATCCAATCAAGGCTCTCAACGTGGTATGTGCATGATCACTCAATTTAACCTGGGTGGGGCCACCTTCATGAATCCCGAGCCAATATTCTGCACAAGGTGTTTCTCCCTGATTTTCCATAGAAAATAATCGTGGAATATAGTTGTTTCCACCCCATGCATAGTGTTGAATTCTTCCTTCTAATTGGTGCATTTCACTTCTTTTTAGATCTCTTGAATAGTAGTTTCGAAGTTAATGAATAAGGTTTATGGCTTCACACAATGAAACAGGAAAATTAGGAGAACAATTGGCATTTGATTGGATACAAAAACAAGGTTATCAAATCATCAGGCAAAATTGGAGATGCGGGCATTGGGAAATAGATCTCGTTGCAACCCAACATGATAAACTTTATTTTTTTGAAATAAAGACCCGCAAAGGAAGGTCATTTGGGCATCCAGAGGATCGTGTTGACAAGAAAAAGCTTCATTTCTTTATTAGCGCAGGTACCGAATATTTAAGGCTCAATCCTACCCATAAATGGATCTGTTTTAATATTCTCGCCATCACCATCATTTCTGAAAATGATATAGAATATTTTCTGTTGGAGGATGTATATTATTAGGATGGATTTACTTCAAAAGTGCTTCCAGCCTTGATTGCAACTCTTCACCTCTGAGATTTTTTGCAATAATGACTCCATTTGGATCTAGTAAAAAGTTTTGCGGGATGCTCTGAATTTTATATTTCATAGCAACTGCATTGTTCCAATATTTGAGATCGCTCACATGTGTCCAGGTAAGTCTGTCGTCACTGATTGCTTTTACCCAAGGTTCTTTTGCACGATCCAGTGACACACCTAAAACAGTAAAGTTTTTGGATTTATACTTGTTATATGCTTTTACTACATTGGGATTTTCTTGTCTACATGGGCCACACCAACTTGCCCAAAAATCAATCAACACATATTTACCTCGAAGGCTTGAAAGTGCAACATCATTTCCGTTTACATCTTGTTGAGTAAATTCAGAAGCTACAGTTCCAATAGCACCTATTTTACTTTCGGCAATTGCTTCAGCAGCAGCTCTTCCATAAAAATTATTTCTGGCACTCTCATTGATCATTGAAAGTCTTCTTTCATGAACTGCAGGATCCTGGCTCAACTGCATGGCCACCATCAATACAAATGGAGAAACAGCTGAATTGGGATGTGATGAAATGAACTGGTCAGTCTGAGTATTGATTTGTTCCATCGCATCAGCATACTGCTTTCGAATAATTCCTGCAGGGTCATTGACACCTTGGTTCAACTGTTGGGCAGCTGAGCTAATCTTTGAAAAAAGAGGACCGAACTGGTTATTGAAAGTAACAAAATCATTTTGAACAGAAGAACCAGAAACAAATGCGGCCTGTATTTTCAAAAATTCCCCTTGAACTTTTAGATTAGATCCATCCATAAACATTGCCAACTTTTGTTGACTATTTTTGGAAGAAAGTGTATATAAACCTGGTTCTGAAATCTTAGCTGTTATGGTGAATTTATCTCCAATTGATTTAACAGTTGCAATGGTTTCCTGCCCTTGATCAGACTTTTGGAGAACCAATTCGGTTTTGTCGGCCATTCCTTTTAAGACTCCCTGAATGGATGTATTTTGAGCAGTTTGTGCCATGTTTATAAATGGCAACAATAGAAAAGCAAAAATTATTTTTTTCATTTTTTATGTCTTTGTTTAAGGATTTCCTTAACTGATTGCAAACTAAACCCTTTACTGTTAAGCAAAAGCAAATAATGGAATAACAGATCTGCCGCTTCATTTAAAAATAATTCATCATTATTATCTTTCGCTTCAATTACGAGTTCCACTGCTTCTTCTCCAACCTTTTGGGCTATCTTATTGATTCCTCTTGCGAATAATTTTTTAACATATGAATTTTCATCATCACCTGAAAGTCTGAGTCTGATTATATTCTCCAGGTATTGTAAAAAATCTTCAGTCTGATTTACTTCATTCCAGCAAGTATCTGCGCCAGTGTGACAAACTGGTCCGGTTGGATGCACTTTGAACAAAAGGGCATCCTGATCACAGTCAACTGAAACAGACTTATACTCCATGAAATGACCACTCTCCTCCCCTTTTGTCCAGAGTCTCTGTTTGGATCTGCTAAAAAATGTAATCTTTCCAGTAGAGATGGTCGTATCAAATGCTTCCTGATTCATGTAACCCAACATCAACACTTTTGATGAAGTAATATCCTGAATGATGGCAGGAACTAGTCCGTCATTATATTTTCCGAAATCTATCTTAAGATCCATAATTATGAATAAAGTTAATCAATCAAATATTCTTTCTGACAGGAATACCTTGTTTATCCAGATATGTTTTAAGGTCAGGGATATCTACTTCCCTGAAATGAAAAATGCTTGCAGCAAGGGCAGCATCTGCATATCCATGTAGTATCTCTGCAAAATGTTCTGCTTTACCTCCGCCACCAGAAGCAATCACTGGCACTGACACATTTCTGGAGACCAACCCAGTAATCTCTTTTGCGAATCCTTGTTTTGTGCCATCATGATCCATGGAAGTAAGCAATATTTCACCAGCACCCCTCAAAACACCTTCTTTGGCCCAATCCAGGCATGTTGTAGGTGTTGCCAAACGTCCGCCATTTAGATATACATACCACTCACCATCATCGTGTTGCTTTGTATCAATAGCCAATACCACACACTGACTTCCAAATTCGCTTGCCAAGTTATTGATCAAATCCGGATTCTTGAATGCGGAAGTGTTAACTGAAATTTTATCTGCACCATGGTCCAACAATACTCTTACATCATCAACAGAACTAATACCACCACCAACTGTAAATGGAATATTGATTCGATGTGCAATTCGATCCACCAAGGCGGCCAGTGTTTTTCTTTTTTCATTGGTAGCTGTAATGTCAAGGAATACCAATTCATCGGCACCTTGCTCAGCATACATGGCAGCCAATTCTACCGGATCACCAGCATCACGCAAGTCAACAAAATTTGTTCCTTTAACGGTTCTGCCATCCTTAATATCAAGACAGGGTATGATCCTTTTCGTTAACATCTTAATTGAGTTGGTTTTGATTGATAAAATCACTGAGTTCCTGTAAAGAGATTCTTTTTTCATAAATCGCCTTACCTATAATGACGCCATCACAACCAGCCTCTTTCAAGGCATACAGATCATCCATACAAGAAACGCCACCACTGGCAATCAAATGTATTTCAGGGATTTGTTTTTTAATTTTCAAATACAACTCTGTGGAGGGTCCTTCCAATCTGCCGTCTTTGCTAACATCCGTACAAAAAACCGATTGAATCCCTTTTGAAACATAATCTTGCAAATAAGGGATAAGAGAAATAGAGGACTTTTCAATCCAACCACCAACCATGATAAATTCATCTCTTACATCAGCTCCCAACATAAATTGGTTGGCACCAAATTCCTCCAACCACAACTGAAATAATTCAGGTTGTTTTGCGGCAATGCTGCCTACAGTAACCAAATCAATTCCGAGATCGATTATTCGAATGACTTCTTCACGGGTTTTCACTCCCCCGCCAAAATCTATTTTCAAAGAAGTGCCTGAAGAAATTTCTTCAGCTACTTTCCAATTCTTTACTGAACCTGCCTTTGCGCCATCTAAATCAACCAAATGCAATCGCACAATCCCCATATCCTCGTACATCTTTGCCAACTCCAATGGAGAAGTACCATATTCCGTTTTTTGTGAATAATCCCCTTCCGTCAGGCGAACACACTTACCATCAATTAAGTCTATTGCAGGAATAATCTGCATATGTTATAAGTTGATAAAATTTTTTAAAATGGATTCTCCAACTGATGCACTTTTTTCTGGATGAAATTGAACACCATAAAAATTTTGTTTGTGCAAAGCAGAACTATATGCACCACAGTAATCTGAAGTTGCAATGGTATCACTGCCAAGGTCTGCAAAATAACTATGAACAAAATAGCTGTAGCTATTGTCAGATATATTTTTAAATAAATCAGATTTTAAATCTCTGATATTATTCCATCCAATTTGAGGAATTTTCTGTGAAGAATCAGTTGATTTGAATAATTTAACTTTTTCGGGAAATATGCCTAAGCAGGGTGTATCATTTTCTTCAGAGTGACTGCACATCAATTGCATACCCAAACAAATGCCTAAGAAAGGCTGAGATACTTGCTGAATGATTTCATCCAAACCTTTTTCCTTTAAATACTTCATGGCAGAACTCGCTTCACCCACCCCTGGAAAAATGATCTTATCAGCACTGAGTATCTCCCCTGGTTCATCTGAGATAACAGGCGTTATACCAATTCGTTCCAATGCATATTTCAGGGATTGAACATTGCCTGCATTATATTTTATCATCACAATTTTCATTCCAATGAATTTATGCTAATACATTATGTATAAATGAAGTAACATCTTTTTTCAAATCAGAAGAATCAGCAATGGCGTGAATAAAGGCAGTTCCAATAATGGCTCCATTGGTGTATTCCTGAACAGCTTCAAACGTATTTTTGTCCTTGATACCGAAGCCCACCAACAATGGATTTTTCAATTGCAGTCCGTTCAGTTTTTTGAGATATGTTGAAATATCTCCAAATTGTTTATCCTTGCCGGTTGTTGAAGATGAAGAAACAGCATATAAAAAACCAGAGCTCATTGAATCAAGCATTTTTACTCTCTCATCGCTTGTTTCTGGTGTAACCAAAAAAATAAAATTGAGCCCATATCTGTTAAGGACTTCTTTATACGTTTTTTCAAACTCATAGGCTGGCAAATCTGGTAAGATAAGTCCATCTATACCAACAGAAGCAGCATCTTCACAAAATTTTTCAAATCCGTATTGCAAAACGGTATTCATGTATCCCATTAAAACAACAGGAACTGTGATGCCTGACCTAAACCCTTTCAATTGTTCAAAAAGTCTTTTTACTGTCATTCCATTTTGCAGAGCGACAAGGCTACTGGCTTGAATAATGGGTCCATCTGCAAGCGGGTCACTATATGGCATACCGAGTTCAATCAAGTCTACACCACTATCCTGCAAATGTTGCATTATTTCAAGTGTATTATCCAGTTTAGGAAAACCAGCCGTAAAATATACGTTCAAGATACGTTTAGGCTTTTTTTCAAACAATGATTTTATTCTGTTCATCTGATTCACTTTATTTATTTTCCATTGCATTCATGTATGTGGCCAAATCCTTATCCCCTCGTCCACTCAGACAGATCACTGTAATGTCATTTTCTGCCATAGGAAGATTAGGAAGAACTGCAAATGCATGAGATGTTTCCAAAGCAGGGATAATTCCTTCCATTTTTGAAACTTCAAAAGCCCAATGCAAAGCTTCTTCGTCTGTTGCACTAAGGAAAGTACCTCTTCCGGATGAATATAGGTTGGCGTGCATTGGACCAATGCCTGGGTAATCCAATCCTGCTGAAATACTGTGTGGTTCTACAACCTGACCATCTGCAGTTTGCATGACAATACTTTTGCTGCCATGTAAAATTCCGGGAACACCAAGTTGTGTTGTCGCGGCACTCATTCCACTATACACGCCATGTCCTGCAGCTTCAACTGCAACAATTTCAACTTGGGGTTCATCCAAAAAATGATAAAATGCACCAGCGGCATTGCTTCCTCCACCCACGCAAGCGATAACGCGTGTTGGCAACTCATTTCCTGTTTTGTTCAATAATTGACTTCTGATTTCTTTGCTGATGATAGATTGAAAACGGGCAACCATATCTGGGTAAGGGTGTGGGCCAACTACAGATCCAATGATGTAATGTGTATCAATTGGATTATTGATCCAGTCACGAATAGCTTCATTGGTGGCATCCTTCAAGGTTTTGCTTCCACTGGTTGCAGGTACAACAGTGGCTCCAAGCATTTTCATCCGTGCCACATTGGGAGCCTGCCGTTCAATGTCTTTCTCTCCCATATACACAATGCATTCCATGCCTTTCAAAGCACAAACTGTGGCTGTGGCTACACCATGCTGGCCAGCACCTGTTTCTGCAATTATTCTTTTCTTTCCAAGTCGTTGAGCCAACAAAATCTGACCTACAGTATTATTTATTTTATGAGCCCCTGTGTGGCAGAGATCTTCCCTCTTTAAATAAATAGTAGAATTGAATCTTTCACTGAGTCGCTCTGCCAAAAAAAGAGGTGTTGGTCTGCCAACATAATCAGTAAGCAAATCAGCATACTCTTTTTGAAAAACTGGGTCATTATAAATTGTGAGGTATTGTGATTTCAATTCCTCCACATTTTGAAAAAGCATTTCGGGTATATATGCACCTCCAAAATCGCCATAGTAGCCATGTTCATCAGGCGCAGAAAATATTTTATTCATGGTATATTGCTTTTGATTGCTTCATTAAATAATTTGACTTTAGACATATCTTTTATGCCTGGAGAAACTTCAAATACGCTGTTCACATCCAGGGAAAACAACTTTCTTTCCGAGCTGCAAAATTCCTTAATTTTTCCGACATCATCTGGTCCTATTCCACCACTTAAAAAATATGCTTTAGAAAGGGGTTGCTGTTTTAGTAAACTCCATTCAAATTTTTCACCAGTACCTCCATACGCTTTTGCTTTTGTATCGAACAGAAACAGATCTGTATTTTCAACATATGGAAATGTTTTGTAGGATACATTATCATCCTGTCCTATTCGGAATGCCTTGATTGTTGTGATATGATTACTGATTTGCTCACAATAACGAGGCGATTCAACTCCATGAAGTTGAACCATGTGTAATTTCCAATCATCCACAATTCGTAGAACATTGTCAATGGATTCATTTACAAAAACGCCAACTCTATTGATTCCCAATTTTTCTTTTTTTAATATATCAGGGGTAAGCCCAAACCTTGTAACATATCTTGGAGATCTGTCATAAAATATAAGTCCTGCAAAGTCCACACCAAATTCTTCCAACTGTTTCAGCTGGTCGATTTTAGTCATGCCACAAACTTTGAGTCTTATCATGGTTTCATATCTTTTCAATGAATGACTTCAATGACAAAGCAGGATTGTTTGTTTTCATAAAATTTTCACCAATCAAAAAACCTTTATATCCATTATCTCTGAACAATCTCACTTGCGCCGGATCATCAATTCCACTTTCGGCAACTTTAATTTTATCTGAAGGCAATTGAGCTGCCATTCTTAAGCTACGTTCTATATTAACATCAAAGGTTTTGAGACTTCTATTATTGATACCAACCAATTGAACTTCTTCACATACATGATCCAATTCATTTGCGTCATGTAATTCGAGCAAAACTTCCATACCCAATGAAGTTGCCAGGCGTGAATAAGATATTACTTCCTGAGGAGAAAGACAAGCAGCAATCAACAAAATCAAATCAGCACCCATTGCTTTTGCCTCATGAATTTGATATGGGTCTATGATGAATTCTTTTCGCAGAATAGGGATGTTCAAGCTCGGCCTACATGCAATTAGATCTAGATCATGTCCTCCAAAAAACTGTTCATCTGTAAGTATGGAAACTGCAGAAGCACCATGTTCCTGATAACCAGTTGTAATATCTACAGGTTTTACCTGGTCATTTATGATTCCTTTTGAAGGTGATTTCCTTTTAAATTCAGCAATGATTCCAGAAGCGCCTTCTTTATTCAACTTGGTTGAAATTGAAATGGGAATACGATTATAAGATGCAGATGAAATAAGATGTTCAAGCGGAACTGCTTTGCAGCGCTGCTCCACTTCCAATCGCTTATTTTCAACAATCTTGTCCAGTATATTCATAATAGCTTATTGAATGGCCATTAGTTTTTGGAGAACCATATTTGCTTTTCCGCTTTTCAGACTTTCATCTGCTGCAGCAAAGGCAGATGCATAATCAGTATAATTACCCGTGATATACAGTGCCATAGCCGCATTGGCAGTAACAACCGCATTTTGAGCAGGTGTACCACTTCCAACAAGAATATCAACAAAAATCTTGGCGGCTTCTTCAACAGAATCTCCACCCCAAATTTCTTTTCCATCGATCTGCATGTTGCCCATTTGCATAGGAGACATCATTTTTTCGCCAAGATGAGAAATGATCTTTGCATCAGATGTCAATGAAATTTCATCATATCCATCAAGCGAATGTATCACCATAAATTTATCTGCTATGTCTTGTAAAAGGTAGTTGTAAACCCTTGCCAACTCAAGGTTGTATACACCCACCAATTGATACATGGGATCGGATGGATTTACCATCGGACCCAGCATATTGAAAAAAGTTCTTACCCTTAAATTTTTACGGATGGGGGCAACAATTTTCAAGGCAGGATGAAATAAAGGAGCATGCAAAAAACACATATTGGTTTGATCTACCTCATTTCGAAGTGCATCAGCATCATTTTTAAATTGATATCCCAAATGATTCATCAGATTTGATGCCCCACTAATAGAACTTGCACCATAGTTTCCATGTTTGGCCACAGGCTGGCCTGCCCCGGCTACGATGAAACAAGACAAGGTTGATATATTGAATGTATTTTTTCCATCTCCGCCTGTACCTACAATATCCATTACTTTTCTTCCCTGCATATCAACAGGAACGCACAACTCAAGTAGTGCATCTCTAAAACCCTTCAACTCTGGCAAAGTAATAGAACGCATGAGATAAACAGTCATGAATGCACTGAGTTCATGCTCATTGAATGTTCCTTTTCCAATTTCCAACAGAACATCTTTCGCCTCTTCTCTTGTCAGGTTGCGATGTTCAAACAGGTGATTCAATATTTTTTTCATACAATGATTTAACCGTTAATATGTTTTCAACCAATTGCGAATCATTTTTTCACCCATGGGTGTAAGTACACTTTCAGGATGAAATTGCACACCCTGTACATCAAATTCCTTATGTCTTAAAGACATAATCATTCCGTTATCATCTGATGAAGTAATTTCCAACGAAGTTGGAAAATCAACCTGATTAACCACCCAACTGTGATAACGACCTACTTTCAATGTTTTTTCCATTTCTTTGAACCAATCATTGTCAAATGCAGAAACTACATTCTCTTCAAATAAAGATATATCAGTAGCTACTCCATGATAAACACTTGAAAGGTTGGTTAGTTTACCGCCAAAGGCCTCTCCAATGGCTTGATGACCGAGGCATACCCCAAAAATGGATTTAGTAGAAGCATATTTTTTGATTACAGGGAGCAATATACCCGCCTCAACAGGAATACCAGGACCGGGAGAAAGAAGAATCTTTTCATAATGGCCAACATCTTCTAAGCTAATCTCATCGTTGCGAAACACATCAACCTTTTCCTTTAGTATATGCTCTACCAAATGAACAAGGTTATATGTAAATGAGTCGTAATTATCCAATACCAACAGTCTTTTCACAATAATAATTTATAAGTTATGATTTGCATTTACTTCAGCTGCATATACAATAGCTCTCTTCAATGCACCAAGTTTATTGTTTACTTCTTGCAATTCACTTTCAGGCACACTTGATGAAACAACTCCTGCTCCTGCTTGATAATACAAGGTATTGTTTCTACTCAAAAAACTCCTGATCATGATTGCCTGATTACAGGTTCCATCAAAACCCATATAACCAATGGCGCCTCCATAAAATGATCTTGAAGTATTTTCATATTGATCAATCAATTCCATTGCCTTGAATTTAGGAGCACCACTCAAAGTGCCTGCAGGAAAAGTTTTGGCCATCAGTACAAATGGATTTGATCCTTCCTTTACACGAGCCACCACTTCACTCACCAAATGAATTACATGAGAATAATATTTAACTTGGCGATAGTGTGAAACACTCACCTGGTCACAAACGCGGCTTAAATCATTTCTGGCAAGATCTACTAACATCACATGTTCTGCATTTTCTTTGGGATCCAATAACAGGCGTTCTGCTTCTTTTCGATCCATTGCATCATCACCAGTTCGTTTGAAAGTGCCTGCAATGGGATGTACAATTGCTTGTCCTTTGTTGATTATCAATTGACTTTCAGGAGAAGAACCCATGAGCTTATATTCGCCATAATCAAAAAAGAAAAGATATGGTGAAGGATTGACCATTCTCAGAGCCCTATATACATTGAATTCATCTCCTTTAAATTGTTGTTGGAATCTTCTGCTCAATACAATTTGAAAAACATCCCCTCGAAAACAATGGGCTATACCTTTTTTTACCATTTCCACATATTCCTCATCCGTCAGATTTGAACTTTCTACTCCAACAGCATTGAAAGGAAACTGAGGCAAATCTCTTCCCGAAATGATATTTGCAATTTCTTGTTTATTTCCTTCCAATCCATCAATATGATTCTCAATCAGGTATAATTCATCCCTGAAATGATCGATTGCAATAACATATTGATATAATCGGTAACGCATCAAAGGAATAACATTTTTTTCAACTGTATCAACGGTTGCATCATATGATTTATCAGCAAACTTGATTGTTTCAAAAAACGGAATGGCATCATAGGCAGTATATCCAAATAAACCTTGTGCAAAAGCTTTTTCCTTAGAGGTACTTTTAATTTCATACGACTGCATATATTCCCAAACCAATGCAGGGACTGAGCTATTCTCGACTATTGGGGCTTCGATCGGATCCTGCCCTGGAAATTTGAACTCAACCCTATTGGTAGAACTGATTTCAATTCCACCAATTGCGTTTACCCCAATAAAAGAGAAACTATTATCGGCACTGTTGTTATCTGTGCTCTCCAACAAAATAGTATCGCGGTATTTATCACGCAACCTCAAATAAATTCCAACCGGTGTGAAAAGGTCGGCTGCCATTTTGATTACGCTTGTGTCAAGTAACAATTTTTTCATCAAATCAAATTTTTATCAAAAACAAAAGCCCCGATGTATCGGGGCTTTAATTATGTATACAAATAACACATGCATTACCCCTGATCAGAGTTTAAATGCCAACTGTTATTTGAATTTCTATTTGCTTTCATTTCAACGAAATTCGGTAAATCTGTGATAATTTCCAAAAAAATAGTGTCTTATGGAAATTATTTAGATGTTTCTAATTACTTAAGATAACGTTTGATTTCTCGATCAGATTCTCTTTTCTTGATGGTTTCACGCTTATCATGAACCTTTTTCCCTTTACCAAGTCCAATTTGAAGCTTTGCAAATCCCCTTTCATTAAAATAGATTCTGAGGGGAACAATGGTAAATCCTTTCTCCTTTAATTTCAAGGCAATTTTGTTGATCTCTTTTTTATGCAGTAAGAGTTTTCTTTCCCTGGTTGGGTTGTGATTGGCGTAACTGCCGTGCTCATATGGAGAAATATGCAGTGATTTAATGTAAAGAGCTCCATGGTCCAGCAAACAATAACTATCATTAAAACTCACACTTCCATCACGCAATGCTTTTACCTCCGTGCCAGTCAACATCATGCCTGCATCGAATTTATCTTCGATAAAATATTCAAAGCTGGCAGATCTGTTTTTGATTTCCATGATTAAGTTCAAAACCGGATTGGTCCGGATATCAGCTGGCAAAAAGAGAAAGAAGCTGAGCCAGTTTCTCCTTCAATTGTTTCCTTCCTATGATCAAATCCAAAAAGCCATGATCAATCAGGAATTCTGAAGTCTGAAAACCATCTGGCAAGTCACGCTTGATGGTTTCCTTGATGACACGAGGACCTGCAAAGCCAATCATAGCCCCAGGTTCTGCAATATTAACATCCCCAACCATTGCGAAAGACGCAGTTGTGCCCCCATAAGTAGGATCTGTACAGAGAGAAATATATGGAATTTGGGCAGCAGAAAGTCGACTGATTTTACCCAATGTTTTAGGTAGCTGCATCAATGAAAAGGCGCTTTCCATCATGCGTGCACCACCACTTTTACTGATGATCATAAGTGGGATTTTGTGTTCCAAACTATAATCAGCAGCACGTGCAATTTTTTCACCCATCACACTTCCAAGCGAACCACCGATGAAATTAAAATCCATACAACAAATAACCAATGCATTCCCACTTACCTTTCCAACAGCGGAGGAGATAGAATCATTTAAACCTGTTTTGCTATATGCTTCAGTTAGTCGCTTTTTATAAGGCTTTAGGTCATTGAAATTCAAAAAATCGATGGAACGAACCTCAGAAAACAATTCCGTGTATTCATTGCCATCGAATAGTATTTCAAAATATTCAGCACTTCCAATTCGGTGATGATAATCACACTTAGGGCAAACAAATAGATTTTCCTTTAGCTCCGTACTTGTGCAGGTATATTTACAAGATGGACACTGTGTCCAAAGTCCATCTGGCGCCTCCTTTTTTTCAGCAGTAGATGTGCTAATCCCTTTTTTTCTTCGTTTGAACCAACTATGAGAACTAGTATCCTGCTCTGGGAGTGAACCCGAAAGTTGAGCGCTGAAATCCTCTTCTCTTTTTAAAGACATTTTTATATGTTTTTGGTTATCCGATTATCCGTTATCAACAGTTCGGATGAAACTGTCTCTCGAAGTGTACAAATATATACCATATCTGCGAATCAACATCAAAACCAATACAATCAATTGATAATGAATATACTAGAACAATTCAGGCTGATTTTTATCATTTCCAGTTTCAAAGCATTCGATTTCGGTTGATTTACTGTAATCTGCCAGTTTATTTCCGATAGCCTTCCATCCCATCACTTCAACAAAATCATTGATCTTTACTTTGGTTTCTCGAATTTGTGATCCTCTGCCAGATCGAATAACAACAATTGGGTCAGGATCCGTTGAAATTACTTCAACATGATTTCCTTCCACCTCTTTTATGAAATAAAACTTGTTATTCAGGGTAGTTGTTTCGATTTTGAAACGCTTGACATTGAATTGAACTTTTTCGTTGTCCAGATATACTGCTGTGATAATTTTTGAAGGCTTGAACTTTTCGATTTTAATCACTTGTTCAACATCAAACCTTTGAGTAAGATCTGTTGAATTTAGTTCATAATATCCATCATGATATACAACCAACAAAGTATCATCAGGCTGGAAACTTCCAAGATATGAGCCTTTTTGATCTGTATTAAGTCTTCCGAAGGTTTCATCAAACCATATATCTTTTCCACCCAATGTAGACTTACCCGCTTCTTTTAACTTAATGGATTTGATAGGATATTTGGTTACCTGGTTTCCAATTGAACTTCTTCCCTTGATATCCAATGTTTCGAAATAAAAATCAACTTGTTTATTTCTGGCACTGCAATTAGGACTAAGATTGACAATTACAGATTCTGCTTCGCCATTCGGGTTGATTGTAAAATAGTTCACTTTGGATTTCTCAGACCCTTTTGTAAGGTCATATTCTTTATCACGAGTTACTCCTGTAACATTAAATCTTTTGGCATACGCTATACCGCTAGTGCCATCTGTATAGATCATGTTATAGGTCATCCTTTCATCAGTTTTTTGGAAGACTGCTGCAAAGATGATGTCTTTACCGATGTATGCTTTGGCGTCCACCTTAACCACTTTCATGATGCCTCTGCGGGTAAATACAATAATATCATCCAAGTCTGAACATTCTGTTACAAATTCATCCTTTTTGAGACTTGTTCCAATGAATCCTTCTGCACGATTCATGTATAAACGAGCATTTGCAATTGCAACATGACGGGCTTGAATTACATCAAAAAGTTTCAACTCTGTCTTCCTTTCCCTACCCTTACTATACTTGCTTTGAAGATTTTCATAATAAGCGATGGCATATTCAATCAGGTTAGCAAGATGATGGTTGGTTTGTTTAATTTCATCTTCAACAGCTTTGATTTGCTGATTGAGTTCATCAATATCTAGCTTATAGATTCGACGGACTGGCTTTTCCGTCAGCTTGATGATATCCTCTCTTTTGATTTCCTTTCTGAAAAGTTTTTTAAATGGATCAAAACCCTTGTGAATTGCATGTAGAACAGTTTCCCAATCATCATGTTTCTTTTCAAGTTCTTTGTATATTTTCTCTTCAAAGAATATTTTTTCTAGCGAAGTGAAATGCCATTTATCTTCAAGCTCTGCTAATCTGATTTCAAGTTCTTTTTTGAGTAATTCCTTGGTATTGTCTGCTGAAATTCTCAATAATTCTGAAACCGTAAGAAAAAGCGGTTTTTGATCTACAATGACGCAGGCATTGGGCGCAATGCTTACCTCACAATCGGTAAAGGCATACAAGGCATCAATGGTAATATCTGAGGAAATTCCAGCTGCCAGCTCAACCAATACCTCTACTTCTGCGGCCGTATTATCAGTTACTTTTTTTATTTTGATTTTACCCTGATCGTTGGCTTTTACAATTGATTCCATGAGTTGGGTTGTGGTAACACCATATGGAACATCACGGATCACGATACTTTTCTTATCAATTTCTTGTATATGCGCTCTGCATCTTATCCTACCACCTCTTTTGCCATCATTATAATTACTGGCATCAATCATTCCACCTGTTTGAAAATCGGGTAACAATTCAAATTTTTTACCCTTGAGGTATTTGATGGAGGCATCAATCAATTCATTGAAATTATGGGGTAGAATTTTGGTTGACAATCCAACAGCAATACCTTCTGCTCCCTGTGCCAACAACAAGGGAAATTTCATTGGCAGATTCACAGGTTCTTTCTTCCTCCCATCATAGCTCAATTGCCATTCCGTTGTTTTACTGTTGAAAGCCACATCCAGGGCAAATTTGCTCAGGCGTGCTTCAATATAACGAGGAGCAGCAGCGTCATCCCCTGTTCGGACATCTCCCCAGTTACCCTGGGTTTCTACCAGCAAATCCTTTTGTCCCAAGTTTACCAGTGCGTCTTGAATGCTGGCATCTCCATGCGGATGGTACTGCATGGTTTGTCCTATGATATTTGCGGCCTTGTTAAGGCGACCATCGTCCATTTCCTTCATAGCATGAAGGATTCTTCGTTGAACAGGTTTCACACCATCAGAAATATCAGGCACTGCCCTTTCCAGAATTACATATGAGGCATAATCCAAAAACCAGCTTTTATACTGACCTGAGACACCTGACTCCGATTCGGTTTCAACATTAAATTTTGACTTTGCCATGTATAATTTCTTTATTCACCTGCCTGAACAGTAGTACGTTTCTTTATTTCAAAATCTTTCATCCCTTTCAATTCACCTGTTACTTCAAATTCGTCGGAATCAATCATTTTCTTCAGCCTCCATAATAAATAAGCATCCCCTGTGGTGTCTTTGCTTTTAGATATACACTGATGAATGATTTTATGGGCTTTTTGTGCATCAACTGATATATATTTCAGCAACTCTGCATCATAAAAATCTTCATCCTTTTGAATGAGTTTTTTACCTCCTTCCAATAATCTAACCATTTTACCTTCATTGCAAATCTTTGTCCATTCATCAGGATCCACTTCAAACTCACTTGAGGTAATTGCTCTTGCCAGTTTTTTTGCTTTAATAAATTCTTTGGGAAGGATTTGACTAAGCCAATCAGGGTAAAAAATATTTCCCTTTTCATTAATAAAGGGCAGGTTATTCAAGTAGAGGATAAAAACCCTGCCGTGAAATTCTGCCAGCTGACTCATCAGCCAATAGTATCCACAGACATCGTGTTTATTCTGTGCTGCCCAAATCCACAGGATTTGATTCTCATCATTGGCAAGGGCTTCTTTTATATCAAGCACCACTTGCTCATCATTCACGAGTCCATTATCAACTGCATTTGAAAGGTCACTATTTTCCAATACCATTCTCCACCAATCTTTTCTTGTAGCTGCACCTTCAGGTGTATGAAGATTTTCCAAAGGGCCCACAGCAAAATCATCTCTTACCAGCATGATGGATCCTGACAAGGTCTCATCCAATTCAATTGCTTTTGCAATCACATCGATATCAGGTTCATTGAAAACTACGTGTATCATTTTTCAATTATTTATATTTCCTCTTCAATCTGATCCAATTCAACTTTTAGATTGGATACAATAAAATCCTGTCTTTCCTGAGTATTCTTACCCATATAATATTCAAGTAATAATTGAATATGAATTTGACTTTCAAGAATAACAGGAGTTTTACGCATATCTGCCCCTATAAATCGTTTAAATTCATCCGGAGAAATTTCACCCAACCCTTTAAAGCGAGTGATTTCTGCTTTTACACCAATCTTCTTAATGGCTGCTTGTTTTTCCTGATCACTATAACAATAAATGGTCTCTTGTTTATTCCGAACCCTGAACAAAGGTGTTTCAAGTATATACACATGACCATCTCTTACCAAATCAGGAAAAAACTGTAAGAAAAAGGTCATTAACAATAATCGAATGTGCATTCCATCCACATCAGCATCTGTGGCAATGATGATGTTATTGTAACGCAAATCATCCATTCCTTCCTCGATATTCAAAGCATGTTGAAGGAGATTGAATTCCTCATTTTCGTATACTACTTTTTTGGTAAGTCCGTATGAATTCAAAGGCTTACCGCGCAAGCTGAAAACAGCTTGGGTTTCCACATCTCTTGATTTGGTGATTGACCCACTTGCAGAATCGCCTTCGGTTATAAAGATGGTACTTTGAAATTGCTTGGCAATGTATTCCTCTTTGTTTTTTGAGGGTGCATCATCATTTAAATGAATTCTGCAATCGCGTAATTTTTTGTTGTGTAGATTGGCTTTTTTAGCACGTTCGTTTGCTAATTTTTTAATACCTGCAAGTTCTTTTCTTTCTCTTTCACTTTGTTCGATTCGCTTCTTTAGTGCCTCAGCAACAGATGTATTTTTATGCAGATAATTATCCAATTCCTTGGAGAAAAATTCCAGCATGAAATTTTTCATTGTAGGTCCCCCTTCAAACAAATATTGAGAGCCTAATTTGGTTTTTGTTTGAGATTCAAAAACAGGCTCCTGAACCCTCACGGCAACAGCTGCTACAATACTTTGCCTGATGTCTGAGGTATCATAATCCTTTTTGTAAAAATCACGTATTGTCTTTACAAAAGCTTCTCTAAAGGCTGCAACATGCGTACCCCCTTGTGTGGTGTACTGACCATTGACAAAGCTATAAATATCTTCTCCATATTCATTGTTGTGAGATATAGCTACTTCGATGTCTTCACCTTTGAGATGAATAACCGGATAGCGAAGTTCATCCTCATTTGCATTCCGATGGAGAAGGTCCAAAAGGCCATTTTTACTTACAAATTTTCTTCCATTGTAATTAATGACAAGACCGGCATTGAGATAACAATAGTTCCACAATTGCTTATCTATATAATCGGAAATAAAATGAAAATTTCTAAAAATAGTTTCATCAGGGATAAATGTCACCAGGGTGCCATTTGATTCTTTAGATGCAACTTCCTTGTGTTCCTTAACCAATTCCCCTCGGTTGAATTCAGCAGTCCTTTCTTTGCCATCCCTGAAAGCAGTAACCTTAAAATATGCACTGAGTGCATTCACGGCTTTGGTACCTACCCCATTCAAGCCTACACTCTTTTGAAAAACTTTACTATCATACTTTGCACCGGTATTGATTTTACTCACTACATCAACCAATTTACCCAGTGGAATACCCCTACCATAATCACGTATGGTTACTTCCTTGCCATTCAAGGACAGTTCTATGCTCTTGCCATAGCCCATCATGTGTTCATCAATACAATTGTCCATCACCTCTTTCAAAAGCACATAAATTCCATCATCCTGGCTACTGCCATCACCCAACTTGCCGATGTACATACCAGGTCTGAGGCGTATATGCTCCTTCCAGTCAAGACTTTTTATCGAGTCCTCGTTATATTCAAATAAATCCTGATCCTGCTTTGCCATCCTGAACTATGGTTTTAAAAAATTGATTATATCCCTGGTTGAGGTAGCGCCAAAGATAAATGAATGGACCTGCCCCATGAAGAGGAGGTTATCAACGTGATGTTAATAAATTTTGTACACCGCAGCTTACCAATAATTAGTTCATCTGCTTCTTGAGAGAACTAATCTGGTCCTGAAGATTTGTAACTAAGCTGGCCAATTGACCAACGTCCCAACGCTGTTGCTGGGCTACTTTGGAGATGACCATTTGGGCCTGCCAAAGTTCCAGGACCTCCTCAGCCTTGATATCGTAAGGCTGATAGTCTTGATTATCGCTTGTAAGCGTAATTCGACCTTTTCTTTTCTGATTTACTGACACCCTCTTATAAACGATTCCCTCGCTCCTGCTCACAACGACATAAGCTGCATCTTGCCTTACTTCATCCAAACCCTCTACTTTTTGTCCTACTATTATTGAACCACTTGGAGTAGGCAACATGCTGTCTCCAATGATTTCAAATGCCCTGAACTGACCACTTCCAAGCATTGGGAGTGTAAATGTATTCAACTCATCAATAAACTCTTCATCCGCATAACCGGCTAAGTAACCTGCAGCTGCTTTCATGGGGACAAAGTGTATCTGATTTGAGTCTGAATTACTCATCTTAATAGAACGTCTACGAGACAAATAACTCCCCTTAACTTCACTAAGATCACTCCTCAGCAAATCATCAAGGCTAATCTTGAACTGATCGCTGATGATTTCCAAAACCTCAATCCGGGGCTCGGCCCTTTCTTCTTCATAAGCCCCTAGAAGAGAGCGCTTAATAAGTAGTTTTTGGGCAAATTCTTCTTGTGTTAATCCTTTCAATTTTCTCAGGTATTTGAGATTTTGACCGGCGAACGACTGTGACATACTAATGATTTTAGAGCAATTTACTAAACATATTAGCGATATGCAAGTTTTTTACTAACTTTTTTTAGTTTTCATATTTTTTCATCCATAAAGCCCCTAAATAAATGCTAATTTTAAATTTTAAATCATGTGTACATGAAAAAGGGTGTAAAAACGAAAGACAAACCTGTTATACTAATTACAAATGATGATAGCTTAACGGCCCCTGGCATAAAACACTTGATTGAGGCAGTAAAAGACCTGGGTAGAGTTGTAGTTGTTGCCCCGGATAAACCACAATCAGGCATGGGTCATGCCATTACAATCGGTTATCCTTTGAGGCTTCACAAAGTACATATGATGGATGGTGTTGAAACATGGAGTTGTAGTGGAACACCCGTTGATTGTGTAAAACTCGCAGTAGACAAAGTTCTTAGAAAGAAACCTGATATTTGTTTGAGTGGGATCAATCATGGAGCAAACCACTCCATCAATGTTATTTATTCTGGCACGATGTCGGCAGCAATCGAAGCATCGATTGAAAACATCCCCGCCATTGGCTTTTCACTGTTGAATATGAGTCTGGAGGCAGATTTTACTGCAGCAAAAAAATATGCCCGTTTAATTGTGGAAAAGATTTTGTCTAAGAAAGCAGACAAACATCTTTGCTTGAATGTAAATATTCCCAATGCAGATGAGTCTTTGATCAAAGGAATCAAGGTTTGCAGGCAAGCATATGCAAAGTATGAGGAGGATTTTCAAGAACGCAAAGACCCCATGAGTAAAAAATATTATTGGCTCACAGGAGAATTTGTCAATTTTGATAAAGGAACGGATACAGATGTATGGGCACTAAAAAACAATTTTGTTAGTGTGGTGCCTGTGCAATTCGACCTCACCAATTATATATTAAAAAAGAAAATTGAAAAATCGTATAAATGGTAATTTTTAAAAGAGATCAGTTTGTATTCGGTGTATTACTGGGACTTCTCATGCCTATTTTAAGTTTCTTTGGCTATTATTATTGGAAATTCAGCCTGTTTGGATTTGATGAATTCTTGGGTGTATTAAAAACCAACAAGCAGCTTGTTACAGCCATTACCATACCATGCCTTTTGATGAATATTGTCATTTTCACAATTTACATCAATGGCAGAAATGACCGTACAGCAAAGGGTATATTCACTGTTACACTCATATATGCAGTTTCTGCACTTGCATTCAAATTCTTTTCATGAAGTATTATATCATTGCAGGAGAGGCTTCTGGAGATTTGCATGCGAGCAGGCTGATTCGTGCAATAAAGGCGAATGACACTCTTGCCGTTTTCCGAGTTTGGGGTGGCGATCTTATGGAAAAAGAGGGAGCTGAGGTAGTAAAACATTACCGTGATTTGGCATTCATGGGCTTTGCTGAGGTTTTAGCTAATATCAGGACTATTCTAAGGAATATGAAATTTTGCAAACAAGATATGCTGGCATATCAACCTGATGCAGTGATTTTCATTGATTACCCTGGTTTCAATATTCCAATGGCAAAATTTGCCAAAGAAAATGGCTTAAAAACTATCTATTATATTTCCCCACAAGTATGGGCCTGGAAAGAAAAAAGGGTGAAAATAATTCGTGAAGTGGTAGATAAAATGCTTGTAATACTCCCATTTGAAAAGGATTTTTATAAAAGATGGGATTATGAAACAGACTATGTTGGTCACCCACTCATTGAAATCATTGATGGTTTTAAACAAACAAATAATCCAGATGCAACCAAGAAAGAACTTGGTTTGGACTCCGACAAAAAAATCGTAGCGCTGCTGCCAGGTTCAAGAAAGCAAGAAATACACAAGAAACTTCCAATCATGTTGGAAGTAACGAAGCGTTTTCCAGACATTCATTTCATTGTTGCCCAAGCTACTGCCCTACCTGATGAAATGATCAAAGCTTATACAGCATCTTTCCCCAATGTGGGACTTCTAAAGGGTGAAACATATAAATTACTTTCAATAGCCGATGCTGCATTGGTTACTTCCGGTACGGCAACGCTTGAAACAGCATTGTTTGGAGTGCCTGAAGTTGTTTGCTACAAGGGCTCAGCAATTTCTTATGCAATTGGCAAGCGACTGATTAAAGTACCGTTTATTTCTTTAGTGAATTTGATCTTGAACAAACCGGTAGTGGATGAATTGATACAACATCAACTTACGCCTGACAACATTGAAAAATCATTAAAGAAAATTTTACTAGACAAGAATGAAATCTCCAGAATGCAAGAAGATTATAAAAATCTACATTCTTTGCTTTGTGCAGGGGGCGATGCATCTAAGCAAGCAGCAGAGATTATTCACAATATGATGTAGTCTGGTATTACTTTTTTATCACCAACTTGATGATGATAACAATAATTGCAAATATGAACAGCAATATCGATATCCTGTTTATACCATGCATGTATTTTACAAATGAAGAATTGGGCGTGTCTTCATCTTTTTTTCGGAGATAAAGATATGTTGCAATCTGTTTTAGGATGGACATAGTCGTGGTAGCTTATAGCTCTAAGTTACGGTTTAATCATCATCAAGAAATATTCAATTTTTATAGCAAAGAAAACCGACTCATAACATTTCATCTTTTTTACACCATCAGACTGCATCCACGTATATCGCAATTATCAGCCCTTCCCAAGACTTCAAATCCGCCATCAGCCTGGAACCTGCCTAAGTCATCCGTAGCAATAAATGCCAGACTATCCTTGTTAGCCAAATCGATCACATTTATAACGCCTGTTCTGCCTCCACCATCATTATCTGTCCAAATATCAAATGGGTCGTCCAATGCACGCATAAGCACACGCATGGTGGGGGGTGCATAAAAAATTCCATTGTTATACGAATAGGCTTGGGACTGTAGTTCAGTCATTCCATATTCAGCGCCTATTTTATCTGTACCTAAACTGGAGAATAAGATATCATGTAATTCAGATCGGGTAATTTCCTTTTTCCGGCCCTTCATACCACCCGTTTCCAATACATGCGTATGTCTAAGATGCATGTGATGGTTTTCTGCAAAATCCAATAATGCAAATGTGACGCCTATGAGAATAACGGGGGTAAACGACTTCTCTAATTCCATCATAATTTTATATAATTCCGCATGATTGTGTAAGAAAAACCCTGCTTTGGGATGACCACATTTTTTAATAAAATGTTCAGCCATGAAGACCAATGAGGAATTATTTCTCTCTAAATAAGATGGTAAAAGTGCCAGAATACAATAGTTATTCAAATCACCGAAAAAGGTTTCAAAATTCGCTTCTGCGTTTAAAAAATATGCAGACAAATCTTTAATCAAATGTCTGCTATTAACCATGCCTGTGGTGCCACTACTCTCAAAAATGGCTTCTGGCTTGAATTCCCCTGTAGTAAGTTGGTGAGATTTAAAAAACCTAATTGGCAGAAAAGGTATCTGTTCAATTTGGTTAATTGCAAGTGGGTCAATCCCTAAATGTTGGATAAATTCACTGTAGATTTTGTTTTCAATGGACTGCTTTTGGAAGAGCTCCAAAGCCTTTTGTTCAAAAAGGGGGTCCTTGATGAGGGTTAAATCTTCTTTAAAATGACTATTTCCGAATAGGTTTTTCAATCTGAATCGGTTAATTTTGAAATGATCAACAAAGGTACATGACAAAATCCTTCATTTATAGCCTTCTTCTGCTCTTTATTCTTTCCTGTGGAAAAGATTCTATTCAGTCGAAGCCCCAACTTAGCATCAAAAGTGTAAGCAGTTCAACAATCGCCATTGGTGATGATCTTGTTGTAAGAATGCGACTTACTGACAAGGAAGGTGATTTTGTGGATACAGTTTGGATTAAAAAGAAAACTACCCGATGCACTTCAAGTGATTTTACAGATTCTGTTTTATATCGTATACCTCCTGAAACACCCAGAACAAAAAACTTTGATGGTGAAGTGCTTATCACCTTATCATATGCTATTGAATTACAGCCCAGATGTAATAAGGCAGACACAGCAGTATTCAGCTTCTGGATGAAAGATGCAAAGGGTAATAAAAGTGATACTGCCAAGACCCAATCCATTATTATTAAACGTTAGCAGCGTTCTGAAAACATAACATATCATGGCTAAATCCAGCAAATCAAAATCTAAAGAATTTCTTCCTAAGTCATCTTACGAATTTCTTAAAACACTCATCAACACCCCATCTCCTACTGGGTTTGAGTCGGGCGGACAAAAACTCTGGCTTGAGTACATCAAACCATATGTAGATGACATACTTACTGACCCTTATGGATCTGCTGCTGGTATTATCAACCCGAATGAAAAATTCAAAGTGGTGATTGAAGCACATGCAGACGAAATCAGCTGGTTTGTAAATTATATTTCCAGCGAAGGTCTTATATATTTAAAACGCAATGGTGGCGTAGATCATCAAATTGCACCAGGTAAAAGGGTTTGGATACACGGGAAAAAAGGCCCTGTAAAAGCTGTTTTCGGATGGCCAGCCATTCATACCCGCATCGGTGGTGGAGAAAGAAAAGATCCACAACCTGCAGTTGAAAATCTTTTTCTGGATGCAGGGGCAAGATCAAAAAAAGAGGTTGAACAATTAGGAATACATATTGGAGCGGTTGCAACCTATGAAGAAGGCTATGATGAATTGGCACATGGCTACCTGATTGGAAGAGCCATGGATAACCGTGTTGGGGGGTTCATGATTGCAGAAGTAGCAAGGCTTTTGAAAGAAAATAAGAAAAAACTCCCATATAGCTTGTATGTGGTAAATGCCGTTCAAGAGGAAATTGGACTTAGGGGTGCCGAGATGATTGCCCGTCGCATCAAACCGGATGTCGCTATTATTACCGATGTTACGCATGATACAAGTACTCCGATGATAAATAAAATTATTGAAGGGGATGTTGCTTGCGGAAAAGGACCTTCATTGTCTTATGGTCCTGCAGTTCATAATAAATTATTGCATTTTGTTGAAGAAGTAGCGGATAAAAACAAGATTGATGTTCAGATGCGTACTTCAAGCAGAAGCACAGGTACTGACACTGATTCTTTTGCATATGCAAACGATGGATGCCCATCTGTATTGATATCCATTCCACTTCGTTATATGCACACAACTGTTGAGATGTTGCACAAGGATGATATTGAACAAACAATCAAACTTATGTATGAAACTTTACTGGCATTGACACCAAAAACCAACCTGAGTTATTTCTAGTTGTTTTTTAAATTGTAAGTGATCCCCGCATGTAAATAGGCCATTGAACTTTGAAAGTGTGCCCTGCTGAAATAAAAATTCATTCGCTTTAAGTGAAGGGTTAAACCATAGCTACATCCTGCTAGGCCATTCGACATTCGTTGAATGGACAATTCCTTTCTTTTGAGAAAATTATACCCTAACGTAATAACCACTTTGTCACCCAACAAAATATCACCAGATAATATCACATGATTTATCAATTTTCCTGCAAAACCATTTTTTATTTGAGATAATCCATTAGCATTACTAAATAAGGTGTCATTGTATAAAATATCAAATTGATGGATTTTTTGGGCATTGACAGAAAAACGGAAAGGGGCATTTTCCAGTTTTTTTGATACGCCAATACTCAAATCAAATGGCAGATCTTCTCCTTGTGTAGCGTATCGCTTCAGCTGTAGTCCCATGTTTTTTATTGAAAAGGCCATTTGCATTTGCTTGTCTTCCGTTGTATAATTCAGTCCCATATCTGAAACCAAGGCCTGACTTGAATACATGCCATATTTTGAAATGATGTATTTAATAGCAAGTCCGTAATTCCAATGTTTGCCATATACGTGCGATGATGTAAGTTGAACAGATTGGTCATATGCAATCATTGATCCAATTGAATTGCCAACAGCATCTGTTTGATTAGTGTGCCCGTAAGAAAAATGATTGACGGCAAGTGCAAAATTAGTGTTGAGTTTTTCGCTATGATATCCCCCTATTGCATTTACAAATGTTGATCCAGGTGAAAGGGAGGTAAAATTTGATGAAATCAGACCGTTATGCTCTTGCACTAAAAATGCAGGATTTTCTAAGATGAGACCCATTTCATTAGAAAGACTACTAACCAATCTCCCACCTGATGCAGCTACCAGCGGGTGTTGTGGCAATGTCAATACGTTATATATGGATGAGCCACCAATGGTTTGAGCCTGCAAATTGCCACCAGATAACAAAAATATGATGATCACAAAGAGTCGAATCATCCCCTAAATTAAACAAGTATTTACAAAATGAAAATCCCCCATCGAAATGGGGGAAAATCTTTAACCCTTAAAACAACCAACATATGAGCTATGCTGATGCCTCAATAACATTTCAAATACAGGTATGGTTCAATTGTCAATTAAAAAAATTAACCCAATGCGATATCCAGCACCTGCTGCATGGTTTTAAGATAATGAAATTTAACTCCTTTGATGAATTCCGGGTTGATTTCCAATACATTCTTTTCATTTTGCCAGCACATGATGATTTCTTTGAGTCCGGCCCTTTTTGCAGCCAAAACCTTTTCTTTGATTCCTCCAACGGGCAACACTTGACCTCTCAGGGTAATTTCACCAGTCATTGCCAGATATGGCTTGATTCTTTTACCTAAATAGGCTGAGGCCAGTGCTGTCATCATGGTAATACCTGCACTAGGTCCATCCTTTGGAACAGCTCCCTCTGGCACATGGATATGTATAGATTTTGTTTTGAATAATTCCGGATCTATACCCACTTTCTTCGCATTCGCCTTTAAATATGAAAGTGCAGTTGAAGCACTTTCTTTCATTACATTTCCCAGATTTCCTGTTAACTGCATTTCGCCTTTTCCATCACTCAGACTTGTTTCAATAAACAAAATATCGCCTCCTACATAGGTCCAGGCCAACCCCACAGCCACTCCTGGCATGTTGGCAATTTTATATAAATCATTACTATACTTTGGCTTGCCAAGTATCTTGACTACATCTGGCTGTGTAAGAGTTGATTTCACCTTGCCTTTAACAGCCACTGTTTTAGCCAAATTCCTCATAATGCTGGCCAATTGGCGATCAAGTTCTCTTACCCCACTTTCACGGGTGTAATTTTCAATAATATATGTCATTACAGGAGTACTGATCTTTATAGGATTATTCTTCAATCCGTGTAATTCCAATTGCTTTGGAAGCAAATGTTTTTGTGCAATTTTTTCTTTTTCTTCTACAGCATATCCCGTCAAATCAATTATTTCAAGCCTATCCCTTAATGCAGGCTGAATACTTTGGATGTCGTTTGCTGTAGCAACAAACAATACCTTGCTCAGATCATATTCCAATTCAAGGTAATTGTCGTAAAAGGTATTGTTTTGCTCTGGATCAAGCACTTCAAGTAATGCAGAAGAAGGGTCTCCTCTAAAATCTTTTCCTACCTTATCAATTTCATCAAGAATCATGACTGGGTTAGAAGATTTCACTTTTCTGAGTGATTGTAAAATTCTGCCCGGCATGGCACCAATATATGTTTTACGATGTCCTCGAATTTCACTTTCATCATGCAGACCACCTAAACTGAACCTCACATATTTTCTTCCAATGGCATTGGAAATGCTTTTACCCAATGATGTTTTACCAATACCGGGAGGACCCACAAAACATAAAATTGGACTTTTCATATCCCCTTTCAATTTCAATACAGCCAGATATTCAAGAATTCTTTCTTTGATCTTATCCATGCTATAATGATCATGATCAAGAATTTTTTTGGCCTTTTTGAGATCATAGCTATCAACTGTACATTCATCCCAAGGAAGATCCAACATCAAATCAACATGATTATACACAGTTGAATAATCTGGAGTGCTTGGATGCATCCTCTCCAATTTCTCAATTTCCTTTTGGAATAATTCCTTTGCAGATATAGGCCACTTTTTTCCTTCAGCCTTTTTTTTCATTTCCTGCAACTCCTTATCATTGTTATCCCCACCTAATTCCTCCTTAATGCTTTTCAATTGTTGCTGAAGAAAATATTCCTTTTGCTGTTTATCCAGCTCGGTCTTTGTTTTGGTTGTTACCTTATTTTTAAGTTCGGCAAATTGCAATTCCTTTTGCAGCAGCTTAAGTAATTTTTCTGCTCTTGCACGGATATCATTCAACTCGAGTAATTGCTGCTTTTCCATCAATTCGCAATTCAGATTACTTCCAACGAAATGAATCAGAAACGCAGGACTTTCAATATTCTTTAAAATGATGGAAGCCTCTGTTGGAATATTTGGCGATAGTTGTATGATTTGAGCAGCCAAATCTTTGATGGAGGAAACGGAAGCATCAAATGATTGATCATCCTTTACCAGTTCATCATCCAGTGCATCGATTTGACCTTTAAAATAAGGTTCTTCTGCCGTGACTGATTTCAACAAAAATCTTTTTCTACCCTGAAGTATTGCGGTGGTACCTCCATCAGGCATTTTGATGAGCTTGATGATTTTTGCAACGGTTCCAACACTTACCAAATCAGCCACACCAGGATCTTCAACATTGCTGTCCTTTTGGGCCAATACACCTACCAATTTGTCAGTTTTATATGACTCTTCAATTGCTTTGATGGATTTATCACGGCCAACTGTGATGGGAATTACAACTCCCGGAAAAAGAACAGTATTTCGCAGAGGCAACAAAGGCAATTCAGCAGGGACAGGTGTTTCATCTAAACCATTACCATCTCCTTCATTGAGTGGAATGATTGGCATAAAGTCCATTTCATCTTCCTGTTGTAAGTAATTTTTCATCAAATCCATGTCAATCATTTTTACGTCAACTTGTCACCCTCATTTAAATATTATACTAATATGAGAGTAATCTCCTTATATGACAAGTTTGATGCCAATAAAAAAGTCCCGGCTTAAAAACCGGGACAGCAAATCAACAAACTTATTCAATTTAAAGTGCAATACCAACCCCTAACTGCAGGGTTTTGCTTTTCCATTTATCCTTGTTATCAATATCATTTATGTTGCTTAAGCCGACACCATAACGGCCATAAATTTTAAATTTAAGCAAATTCAACTGGGCACCTGCTACCATGGAAAAATCACCATTTTTAAATGCATTTCCAGCATTTGTTGAAATTGATTGAGTCTGATTCATAAGAATTCCAAATTGTGGCCCAGCTTGTAGAGAAATCATTTTCACTGGCCTGTAATTAAGAAGTAACGGAATATTCAAATATTGAAGCCTTATTCTTGACACGGAGGCCAATGTCAACCCAGAGTATATTTGGCTGAATTGAGATGCTGTTTTCAGATTTGTTTCACTTAATAATGCTTCTGGTTGAATACCCCACTTTTTAGATATCATGAGTTCAACAAAGATACCTCCGTGATAACCGTACTGAAATCCATCTTTAAACGAAAGACCCGAAGCATCCGAAAGATTTGCTCCACCTTTAACTCCTACTTTCAACCCTTGTGCCTGTGAAAATGAGAAACCAAGAACAGCTAATGAAATAAATAAGATTTTTTTCATAATGAGGATTTTAATTGTGAACGATGATACAAGATTAAGTATCATTTTCGTTAATTAATATAATCCCATTTATAAAAAAATACTAAAATGTTAGACTGATGTTCATGTTTATGATATGAATCAGGTTATTCCCACTTGAGGAGTTAAAATAATAACCCAAATAATATCCCATTGAAAGGGAGACAATATTTTTCATGTAAGACAAATTTGTAGACAGCCCAATAGATTGCAATGAAGGCTTTGAAGATGAGCTTGAATTGTAACTTCTGACCAATTTCTGAAGTCGTTCCAATTCTATTTGCCTATCAATAATGCCTTGTAAAGGTACTTTATGAACTGTTGTAAAATTTTGTTGTCCACCAGTTATACTTAATTGTGGCATCAAAGAAACACCATCGCCTTTTGAAAAAACATCTGAAAAATTGAAAGAATGAGACACACCTGCTATCAGTGTAAGATCGTTTAATTTAACTGTAGCTGTATCTCTGATCCAATAATAATTCCCATTTCGCTTGATAGGAATGGTTGAAACATCCTCATATCCACCACCAGCCCAGCCCAATGCCAATGAAGGTTTAAGCCATGTTTTACGACCTTGAATATATGTATAAACATCATTGTTGTAAGGTGTGGACGGGGTTGTTGAACTGCTGACTTTATTGGTTTTCAAATAATGTGTATATGAAATCCCATACATTATTTTTTTTTCTATTTTATCATATGATGGTGTGATCGCAGTTTGATATAATGAAAATTTTCCATCTACATTTCGCATATAGCTGGCTACAGACAATCCAACTCCTGATTTATTGAAATATGAAACAGTAGGTATGAAAGCTAAAACATTTGTATTCGCTTGTTGAGAATTGAGTGCATTATTATTCGTACTGAATAGTTTGTTGCTAACAGAAGTATTTACTGAGAAAAAGCTACTCGGTTTGCTCATTGAATCCATCATTGATCTCAGTTCTGAAAGCAAACTATCTCCTTTTAGATCTGTAAACTCTTTCATAAGTGCAGAAGTATCAACAGTTCTTTCCTTAACTTGAGATTGTGCCTTACTTACACAAATGGACAAAAAGAAAATCCAAAAACAACTAAATAACCTGAGAGAATAGAACATTTTATTTATTTAGTAAATGTTAACAAAGTTGGAAATTAAGCCTAAATGGCTAATTCATTTGTTAAAATCAGATAAGTTCGATGAACGTTATTTCTGGAAGTATACCAACCCTGCCAGGATATCCAAGAAATCCAAATCCCCTGTTTACATACAAACGCTGGGTATCTTTTTCATAAATTCCGGCCCATTGTTTGTATAAATATTGAACTGGACTCCATTTAAATCCTGGAATTTCCACTCCAAACTGCATGCCATGCGTATGTCCTGCTAACATCAAATCAATATCTGTATAATCTTTACACACCTGTGCTTCCCAGTGACTAGGATCGTGACTCATTAGAATTTTGAAAGGAAATTTTTCTGAACCATCGTAGGCTTTTTT
The DNA here is from genome assembly GCA_947447005.1 of Chitinophagaceae bacterium. Lineage (GTDB taxonomy): Bacteria > Bacteroidota > Bacteroidia > Chitinophagales > Chitinophagaceae > Pollutibacter. The sequence continues at coordinate 2,288 of CANFHO010000022.1, read as the reverse complement.
CAAATCACCATATCGACTAAAATTGGCTTTAGCACCCCAGTTTTCAATTCCAATCAATGCCATGGAATGGCCATTTTTTTCCAATCCAACATGTTCATTTAAGAGTAATTTCCAACCCATTTCTGCATGGATTCCTTTAAGCGTTTCCAAATTGTTGTGTTTTTCCTCCGGACTAGCCCATTGTTTATAATCACCGTAATCATGATTTCCAAGAATGCTAAAAACGCCCAATGGGGCTTCTAATCTTGAGAAAACATGTTTCAATTCATGCATCTCACTTGCCTCATTATTTACCAGATCCCCTGTAAAAAGGATTAAGTCTGGTTTCAATTCCAAAATTTGATGCACTCCCTTTTCAACAGCATTTCTATCATCAAGACTTCCTGAATGAATATCAGAAATTTGAACAATTTTTAGCCCCTTGAACCCTTCTGGTAAATTTGAAAAGCGCATCCTCACTTTTCGAACCTGATAACGGTATTTGTTATTGAATCCATATAACATGGTGCCAAACAAGCTACTCCCCAATCCTATTCCCAACCAGGAAAGAAATACTGACCTTGTAATACCATCCGGATTGGTTGTTCCCTTTCCTGTAATGGCTGTATAAGCAAGTGTGCCGCCCCATTGAAATATCCGTCTGATATCATCCATCAAAAAAAACAGAGAAGCAATGATCTTGGCGATAAATAGTCCCATAATGATCGCAAAGACATAATTTCTGACAAATGGAGGGAATTTTTCAAGACCTATGTATGGTATGGCAAAGAATATCAGGACTGCCGCTGCTGTAAATGACCAATAAATTGCATAAATAGTCCATTTGGTTCTAACAGGTAAGGTATACGTAACCAGCCGAAGTGACTGAAAAACATATAAATCAATCAACAACATTACTAAAATGAAGATACCAGAGCCAAGAAGTCTTTTCATGATTTAACGATTAAAGGTGGCGAAATGCCATCTCAGTATACTACTAACATTAATTTAAACATTATGTTCCCCAAAATGGTGCCGAAATTGTTATTTTTGTCATCCTGTCACTTAACCTAAACATACATTGCAACAGATTTTGCATTTCATTAGGAGCTAAGACAATAATTTGATATTTTACAAAAAAGTTAATTACTCATGGCTAGAATCATTGGTGTAGCAAATCAAAAAGGTGGTGTTGGAAAGACAACAACTGCCATCAACCTGGCAGCGAGTTTGGCGGTTTTGGAATATAAAACGTTGTTGGTGGATGCTGATCCACAGGCAAACAGCACTTCTGGTATTGGCTTTGATCTACAAAATATCCAGCAAAGTATTTATGATTGTATGGTTGGGGAAAGCATTGCAAGAGATGTGATCCTGAAAAGCGAAATTCCTAATTTAGATCTTATTCCTTCTCATATCGACCTTGTAGGTGCAGAACTGGAAATGATCAATTATCCTGAAAGGGAAAATGTCATCAAAAAGATTTTGGATGACATCAGGGATGAATATGATTTTATTATCATTGATTGTTCTCCTTCATTGGGATTGATTACAGTTAACGCACTTGTTGCATCCGACTCAGTAGCCATTCCTGTTCAGGCGGAATTTTTTGCGCTGGAAGGTCTTGGCAAACTACTCAATACCATAAAAATTGTACAAACCAGATTGAATCCGGAATTATCCATTGAGGGTATTTTGATGACGATGTTTGATGTACGTTTAAGACTTAACAATCAAATTGCTGCTGAAATACGAAGACATTTTGAGGATATGGTTTTTGACACTATGATTCACAGGAATTCAAGATTGAGTGAAGCACCAAGTGTTGGTAAGCCTGTTATCTTATATGATGCTGACTCAAAAGGCTCAAAGAATTATCTTGATTTAGCGAAAGAAATTTTACAAAAAAACGATTTGACCCGCATAAAGCAGTCAGAAAGAACCTTAAACATCGAAGATGAGCAATAACCCTTCAAATAAAAAAGAGGCATTGAATAGAGGCATCCGCTCCCTGTTGGGAAGCATTGATGCTGACATGAAAAATGCGTCTGGCAATCTCAAACCTGAGGTTGTAGCCAAAACCACCAATACTTCCAAGATAGCAATTGAAGATATTGTGGCAAATGCCAGGCAACCACGTCAGGATTTTGATCAAAAAGCCATTGAAGAATTGGCTGCTTCTATCAGAATGCATGATATAATACAACCACTTACCGTAACCAAAATGGCCAACGGTAAATTCAAGTTGATTGCAGGTGAAAGAAGATGGCGTGCATCCAAAATTGCAGGTTTAAAAGAAGTACCTGTCT
>CANFHO010000021.1 GCA_947447005.1 Chitinophagaceae bacterium | reverse complement strand
TGCATCCTGTCTTGCCTTATCTGCCTCTTGCGCATCTGACTGAGCATCTTGCCTTGCCTTATCTGCCGCTTGTGCATCTGCTAATGCATCCTGTTTTGCTTTCTCCGCTTCTTTCGCATCGTTCTGTGCGTCTACTTTTGCTTTCTCCGCTTCTTTCGCATCGTTCTGTGCATCTACTTTTGCTTTCTCCGCTTCTTTCGCATCGTTCTGTGCGTCTACTTTTGCTTTCTCCGCTTCTTTCGCATCGTTCTGTGCATCTACTTTTGCTTTCTCCGCTTCCTTCGCATCATTTTGTGCATCTACTTTTGCTTTCTCGGCTTCTTTCGCATCGTTCTGTGCATCTACTTTTGCTTTCTCGGCTTCTTTCGCATCATTTTGTGCATCTACTTTTGCTTTCTCGGCTTCTTGTGCATCAGCTTGTGCATCTTGCTTGGCTTTTTCAGTTGCTTGCGCATCGGCTAGTGCATCTTGTTTGGCTCTCTCAGATTCCTGAGCATCAGCCAATGCATCTTGCTTGGCTCTCTCAGATTCTTGCGCATCGGCTAGTGCATCTTGCTTGGCACGATCAGCTTCCTGTGCTTCACTCTGAGCTTTTTGCGATGCTTGCTCAGCTTCTTGCGCTTCACTTTGAGCTTTTTGTGATGCTTGTTCGGCTTCCTGGGCTTCGCTCTTTGCTTTCTCAGCAGCCTGCTGTGCTTCATTGGCCTCGTTTTTGGCTTTTTCTGAAGCTTGCTCTGCCTCTTGGGCTTCACTCTTAGCCTTTTCGGAGGATTGCTCAGCTTCTTGTGCTTCATTCTTTGCTTTCTCTGCTGATTGCTGTGCTTCGTTTGCCTCGTTCTTTGCTTTTTCTGATGATTGTTCTGCTTCCTGTGCTTCGTTTTTCGCTTTCTCTGCTGATTGCTGTGCCTCGTTTGCTTCGTTTTTCGCTTTCTCTGAAGACTGTTGTGCTTCATTTGCTTCGTTGAGTGCCTTCTCTGCTGAGAGTTGTGCTTCTTGTGCTTCGTTCTTCGCTTTTTCGGATGATTGTTGTGCTTCTAGCGCTTCATTCTTAGCTTTCTCAGACGCCTGTTGTGCTTCTAACGCCTCATTCTTTGCTTTTTCCGACGCTTGTTGTGCTTCTAATGCCTCATTCTTAGCTTTCTCAGATGCCTGCTGTGCTTCTAGGGCCTCATTTGCTGCTTTCTCTGATGATTGCGTTGCTTCGGTAGCTTCTGCTTTGGCTTTTTCTGAAGATTGCTGTGCCTCATTGGCTTCTGTCAATGCTTTCTGTGCATACCCCTGTATCTCTGTAAATTCAGTTTGTGCCCTGGTTGAGAATGTCATGATCTCTGTGTACTCCGCATTCGCCTTGGTTACAGTAGTCATGATCTCGTTCAACTCAGTTTGTGCCCTGTTTGAAAAAGTAATGGCTTCATTTGCTTCTTGTTGTGCTTTTTGGGATGCAACCGTAGCCGCTGTTTCATAGGTTTTTACCTTAGCCACGATGGTTTCAATCTCAACCAATGCTGCACGCATCTGCAACATCAGTTGATCAAATTGGGCTTGCATTGCTACCGGATCCATGCTACAATTTTTTAAATGGTTGGCTTATTTTACAAGATTGTTTAAACTTTTTTCTTTACCTGTCTGCTTGGCTGAATCAGTACTTTTAGATGGTGTTGGCACGATAAGGGGCGTGGTTCTTGTGGTTGACTGAACATCCTTTGTTGGAGACCCCACCGCATCTTTCCCTTGAGTGTTTTTAAACCCACCATATCCCAATGCAATCAATAAAACCAATGTCACTAAGTATTTCCATGACTTTGCCATAAACCCTGCATTGCAATACAGCAAATACATTGAATAATTGTCACTTGTTCTATTCTCACACATCTTATTTATGTAATCCGCATAATCAAGTGATGATTTGTATCCATTCAGATGAATATCAAATTTGCTTTCCTTGAACTGTTCCAACAATCCATCTGTACACAACAAAAGCCAATCAGATGACTCCAAATTCAGTATAGCAGTTTCTACATCAGATGGTTTGGTTTGTGAATTGAGACTTCTTGTAATCACATTTCTTTGCGGATGTGTAGCAGCTTGTTCTTCTGTGATGATACCCTGACTGATTAATTCAAAGACCAATGAATGGTCTTTGCTTCTGAACTTCACAACACCATTTCGAACCTGGTAAATCCTACTGTCTCCACACCAAGCAACATATGCTTTGTTTCCAATGACAACCGCCAATGTAAGTGTAGTGCTGGTTCCATGGGCTGCCGGATTTTCTGCAATGTGCTGCTCCACTTGCGACTTGAATTTTACAACTGTCTGTTGTACAATCTTTGCAAACTGGGATGGCACATCATTGATTCGCTCAGCCATGGTTTGATAAAATATGGATGAAGCTATGTCAGAAGCTACTTCCCCAAAATTACTTCCTCCCACACCATCACATACCACAAATACATTGGGATCTCCATCTTTGTATGCCTTTGGCATGATGGTATCCTCTACATTCTTTCGTCCACCAATTTGATTGAGCTTATAGCTGATAAGTTTCAATGTCTTATATTTAGTTTATTCTAAAGATTGTGTTATTTGGTATCCAGGATAATCCTGAAACCAATGATCTCACTTTTGGTGGTTGGCAGATCCAGGTTTTTTACTTTGGGATCAAGTTGTGTCACCAAATTCTTGAAATCTCCACCCCTGATTACCCTTGCCTGAACAGGTTTGCCTTCAATGGTAAGATCAATCAACTCCTGACACCATTCAAAAACATTTCCAAGCATATCATATATACCCAACTTACCGGCCTTCTTGGTACCTACAGGATGTACCTGCCCTGCTGCATTGTTCAAATTCCAACTCACTTCATCTAAATTCACAGCACCAGGATACTCAAGCAAACAGGCATATTCCCACTGAATCTGTGAAGGCAATTCAAATACACCTTCAATATTCAAATCTGATTTTGCTGCCAGCTTATTCATTGCCATTAAAAAAGACAATGCATCTTCCCAAGAAACATTATTGGCTGGAAGCCTTGATCCTGCTGCATCCTGCGTCAATGCATCTGGATATTTTTTATCCCCCATAATCGTATTCCACTGGTATCTTGTTACTTCCGTTTTACTCATTCTGAATGTAGAAAGTGAAATAACCTGTTCTGGATTCAGTGAACTTGCATCCACTTCAGATGCAGGAGAACCGCCAAACGTAAAAGAACCAGCCGGAACAGTGACCAATTCATTTTTAATGTATTCCTGTAAAAATATATTCTTCGCTGATAGTTCTTCAGCAGCTTTATCTGCTTGAATTTTTTCAGGATTATTTGCCATGTTTGAATAAGCGAAATAACCACCTATCAATATTACAATCAATGCAAACACTGCAACCATCAATCTTTTATTCCCACTTTTTGAAGGTGAAACCTGCTGAGCTGTATGGGTGGATTTGGATGTGGAACCTGTGTTGCTAACTACACCTGCTGATGATTGTTTCGAAGGCTTAGCAGACGATGACTGATGATCAATGACCATTGTTTCTGCACCACCTTGCTGCATTTGCTGAGGTATCATTTCCGTTGCATCATTGTCGGACCCAGCATGATGAATCGATGAAAATGTCTTCGTAGAAGCTGCAGCAACATCCAGTCCTTTTAATATATGCAACAATTCATCTATATCAGAACAACGTTGATTGGCATCTGGTACAATACACTTTTTCAGAAGACTATTATAGGGCTCTTGTAAGATTGAAAGCTTTTCTTCCAACCCTTCAAGCGATACAATCTTGTTGATCAATTGAGCGGCTGAAGTATCCCCTGTTCTGTTTCCAAACAACAATTCACCTGTCAACAAAAAGTACACAGTTACACCAAATGCCCATATATCAACATTGTAGCTGATGTTTTTATTGATGCCATACTTTTCAGGATTGAATTGCTCTGGCGCCATATACTCGATGGTTCCCAATAAAACAGACGCACTTGCCTGATTGCTATCTGCATTCTTACTGATTCCAAAATCAGCAATTTTAGCTAACAATTTATTTTGTTTGTCGCGCCCCAATAATATATTCTGTGGCTTAATATCCCTGTGAATGATTCCTTGTGCATGCAAGTATTTCAATCCTTCCAGAATATCAATAAAAAGCTTATTGAGCTCTGCAAAACTAACAGGGTTCTTAGCCAAAAAAACTTTCATCTGACCTTCCTGCACATACTCCATCACACCAATTTGAACCTCTTCTTCCTGGCCATGGATATTACGATTGACCATAGACTCCACACCATAATAACGAACAATGTTGGGGTGGGATAGAATAATGGCCCTGCGAATCTCATTGATGATATTATACTTATTTGACTGGTCTTGTGACTGAAAAAATTTCAATGCAACGGGTATGTCCAGTACTTTGTCATAAGCCTTATACACTGTTGCAAATCCGCCTTTTCCCAGAACATCTGTTGCAGGGTCGTACACATACTTGTTTAAAATCTCCATGCGTGTGAGCTTGTTTAGTTTTGGTTATTTGATCCTTGAAGATCATTGTTAGCCCATCTTTCCCAAGAACAGGAATCTGACATCAACTAAAAGTGTCGAATTCATTTCTTATACAAAATGTATTCCTGAATTGGCATGATGGGGCCACTTGTAAAAGTATCTTTTAATGCTTTTACATACTATACCCATTTGTACTTAAAATTGAAGAAAAAAGACCCCTTTAGGGTGCTTTAGGCACTAGCCTTTTGCATTTGAAAGCTGTTCTTCCAGTTTATCGATTTCTGCAGGTGTGAGATAACGCCATTTGCCTGTGGGAAGTGTTCCCAATACAATATGCATGATCCTGATACGTTTCAATGTTTTCACTTTATAGTCGAACTCAGCACACATCCTTCTGATTTGCCTGTTCAAGCCCTGCTTCAAAATGATCCTGAATTTTCTTGAACCCTCCTGTTTTATATAACAAGGCTTTGTTCGTTCACCTAAAATTTTCACCCCTGCAGCCATTTGTCGGATCACTTCAGAAGTAAGTTCCTTATCCACAGATACTACATACTCTTTCTCATTGTTGTTCCCCGCACGCAAAATTTTATTTACAATATCACCATCATTGGTCAATAAGATCAATCCTTCAGAATCCTTGTCCAGCCTGCCAACCGGGAATATCCTTTTCGGATGATTTATAAAGCTGATGATGTTGGTGCGATCAGATAAATCAGTCGTGGATGTGATTCCCACAGGCTTGTTCAAAGCCATATAAATGGGTCGTTGTTTGCTTTTGATTTTTTCTCCATCGATTGCCACCACATCTCCCGGAAAGACCCTGGCACTTAAAATCACAAGCTCTTCATTGATGGTAACACGCGCCTGTTCAACCAGCTTATCTGCTTCCCTTCGTGAACAAAAGCCTGAATTGCTGATGTACTTGTTGATTTGAATACCTTCCTCCCTCTGTTGCTTCATGACTAAAAATGTTGCACAAAAGTAGATAAGATTGAGCTAAATTTATGGCCTGCAAAAGATGCATAACAAATTGTATCGTTCTGAGCGCAATGAAACTGAAGTTAAAGCTGTCCATATTCACACTCTTCCTTACCGCCATATCTCATCTTGGATACTCCCAGATCAGTACAAATTTTTGGTTCGCAGCACCAGACCTGCAACAACTTCATAACGACAGACCAATCTTCCTGAGAATCGCAGCTTTTAAAACAGCCTCTACCGTTACCATTTCTATACCCGCCAACCCTGCATTCACTCCCATTACAGTCAATGTCAATGCAAATACATCCACATCAGTCGACCTTACATCATACATCGATCTGATTGAAAATGGCATACCCAATACCACATTGAGAAAGGGTTTACACGTTACAGCCACCAACGCCATTTCATGCTACTATGATATTGCCAGTACAAACAATGGCGACATGTATGCACTGAAAGGGAACAACGCCCTGGGAAAGAAATTTACCCTGCCATTTCAAATGGCATATACGAACTGGGGATTACCGAATTATACCTGCGACTTTATCATTGTTGCCACTGAAGACAATACCAACATCTCCATAAATCCAAAATATAATTTGGTGGGACATGCTGCAGGAATTCCGTTTAACATCTCACTCAACAAAGGGGAAACCTATGTATTAAGTGCCATGACCAACAACGCAAACGAGCGTATTGGCGGTTCGATAGTCACATCCGACAAACCGATTGCCATCAGCACAAAAGATGATTCGGTAAGTGTTCCTGGTGAAAATTGCAAAGATGCAGAAGGGGACCAACTCATTCCAGATGAAATTGCAGGTCAAGAATTTATCGTGATCAAGGGCTATTTGAATTCCCCTGATAACTATTATGTATTTGCAATTGAAAACGGCACGACTGTTTCGGTCAATGGAAGTTCAGTTGCAACACTGAATGCAGGTGAATATTATCGCGGAACCTTATCTGATATTTCTGTATTTATTCAAACATCAAATCCATCACATCTGTATCAATTATCAGGCTTTGGTTGTGAAGTAGGTGGCGCAGTGATTCCATCCATCAAATGCACAGGATCCAATGCAGTGAATGTTACCAGGGCAGCATCCAATGAATCTTTTTTCCTCAACTTACTTGCACCTGTTGCCATCATCGGAAACTTCAAACTCAATGGTAGCAATACTTTGGTAGATCCAACACAATTTCAGCCAGTAACAGGAAGCAATGGCACATGGATGTATGCACGAATACCCATTCCACTTGCAGTGGCAGCAGGGGGACAAACCATTTTAATAGAAAATGACTTGGGTAAATTTCATACGGGTATCATTCAAGGGGGACAAGCCACTACAGCAAGATTTGGTTACTTCTCCAATTTTGGTTCAAATCAAATCGACCTGAATGATCTTACCAACAATTCATCCATCTACAACAATGATAAAATCATCTGTTTCAATACAGATGTAAATATCAATGTAATCAACACAGAAGCAAATGCATTTACATGGACAGGACCGAATGGATTTTCTTCCAATGGATCATTGTTGAATATCAGTAAATTCAAAACTACGGATACTGGTTCGTATGTCATTACCACACAAAGCAACAGTTGTGGACTTGCCACCAAAACGATTCACTTGTCCTGCCAAAAACCCATTGCTGATTTTCAAACAAAACAAACCGGTTGTATCAGCGACTCCGTCTACATTTCAACGGATACAACAGCAGCTGTAAGATGGATTTGGAACTTGGGAGATGGAAGAATAATTGACACCACAAAAGGAAAACTATCTCCTGTTAGATATTCCCTGCCCAATGATTATCGAATTGGATTGAAAATTGTTTCCAGCCTGGGTTGTTTTTCAGAAGACAGCATTAAGACAATCAGCATTTCATCCAAACCAGTTGCAGGTTTTTCCATACCTAACATCAAATGTGTCAACCAGGATATCATATTTACAGACGTATCTACAAATGTCTCTGGGAAAATCACAAAATGGTTTTGGAATCTGGATGATGGCAATGGCCAACGAATCATGTCTGTCAATTCAAATCAAACCGCACGTTACCTTTTATTTGGTACTAAACGAGCATCCTTATTTGTAGAATCATATGCAGGTTGCAGAAGCGATACATTTTTACTTTCACCTTCACTTATCATAGACCCAATTCCGGATCCAGGTTTTATCATGCCCGAAGTATGTTTGAATGATGCAAGTGCCGTCTTCACTGATACTTCCAAATCTGCAGATGGATCTACCAATTTTACGTATGCATGGAATTTCAACGATGGACCATCTCCTGTTTCCCCAGCCCCAACATATTTGCCTTCTGCATTGACAGAAAAAAATCCATCACCAAGATATTATGCATCTGGAATCTATAAAGTGTCGCTGACAGTAACATCAAAAGGTTGCTCCAAAAAGATCACATCTGACTTTACAGTCAATGGGGCAAATCCAGTACCAGTGCTGAGTATCACACCATCACAATCTTTTTGCAGCAATGACAGTGTCAGAGTACAAAATTTTTCTACTGTTGATTTTGGTGTAGTAACAAGATTGGAAATATTCTGGGATCAAAATAATCTGAGTTTGAAAACAATTGATGAAAACCCATTCATTGGGAAAACCTATGCTTTTAGATATTCATCATTCTCTTCACCATCTACTTCAAACCGAATCGTAAAATTAGTAGCCTATTCAGGCAATGCCTTGTCGTGCAGCAAATCCATTACACAAACCATTGTTTTAAATGCAAGTCCGGCCATTCAATTTCAATACATCCCTGGCATTTGTTTGGATGCAATACCCAGACAAATTACGCAAGCCGGAACAGATATGTTGGTGCCGGGCAATTATGTTTTTTCAGGAGTGGGCATAAATGCCAATGGAATTTTCGACCCGGCAGCAGCTGGCATTGGAACACATACCATCAAATATCTCTATACGGCCACAACAACTGGATGCAAGGATTCGTCAAACAGAGATATCATGGTTTGGGATAAACCAGTGTCAGATTTCAGCATGTCTGCCTTGCACTGTGAAGACAACATGATTGATCTGGCCAATAAATCAACAACGAGAAATGGTGTTATCAGCAAATTTCACTGGGCTTTTGGCGATGGCAATACCCAACTGCTTTACAAACAAGATACTGCACATCATATTTACATGAATGCTGGCAATTTCAATCCAACACTGATTGCAGAAACAGACAGTGGTTGTATGAGTGCCCCTTTCATACAACCTCTTGTCATACATCCTTTACCCATCCCATCATTCAGTATACCAACAGTATGTTTGCCAGCAGGAAAAGCATTGTTCATCAATAACACCAGCATGTCAGATGGCACTGGCGGATTGTTGACATATCTGTGGAATTTCGGCGACAAAAATGATCTCAATCCTTCTGTTTCAAAAAACGGACAGCACAATTATTTGCAATTGGGGGCATATGATGTCAAATTGATTGCCACCAGTATAGATGGTTGCAAGGACTCTTTGACACAGAAATTGACTTCCGTGTATGCACAACCAAAAGCATCTTTGTTGAGCTCAGATTCATTGTGTTTGGGAACCGCAGTTGGTTTTATGGATAAAAGCATAACTGCCAATGGAACAATACAAGGTTGGTTTTGGGACTTCGGAGATGGATCAACTTCCATTTCTTCAAATCCAATTCATGTATATAACTCATCTGGCGCCAAAAACATCCGCTTCTATGCGCAAGCCAGTACAAGTTGTTATACAGACACCATTTCAAAAACGATCATGGTATATGATTATCCAAAAATCTCAGCAGGACCGGATCTGGATGTATTGAATGATGGACAGAAGAAAATTCAGTCTACTGCTACAGGAACAATGGTGGCATTTAGATGGGACACATCATTGTATCTGAGTAACTCAACTATTTTGCAACCCTATGTTGTAAAACCGCAAATAGATATGGAATATCATCTTACTGTAACAGGAAGAGGTAATTGCATCAGCAGGGATACCATCTTAATCCGTTCAGTTACCATGCCAAAACCTTCCAATACTTTTACGCCCAATGGAGATGGGTACAACGATGTGTGGGAAATAAAATATCTGGACCAATATCCAAATGGTATTTTAGAAATCTATACAACAACAGGACAATTGATTCTTCGATCCATTGGCTATCCTCAACCATGGGATGGTACAATCAATGGAAATCCGCTGCCTGCTGGTACTTATTATTATGTGATTGACACCAGAAATGGGAAACCAAAAATGGCGGGTTACATCACCATTATTAGGTGATTACATATTATTATTTTTAATAATATAAATACAGGCACAGAATTTTCTTTTTTCGGAAACTCCTCATCATCTATTTGATTATCAACATCTTACAAAGGCTTTAGTGTCTGCAATCCGCCACTAGCAAGATTTTCAGCGATTTTAAGGTTAAACAGAGTTTGGGAAAAAGCCTATTTCGGGTTAATTTAGCGACAGTTATCACCAAAACGAAATAACATGAGAAGACTAATTTGCCTGCTTGCGGGCATCATGCTATTGTTTTGTCAAGCTCAAGCACAAAACAATAGGACAGTATCCGGTAAGGTGACCGACGAAAAAGGATTGCCAATTTCAGGCGTTTCTGTTTCTGTAGGTGGCCAAACAAAATTAACAGACGGGGATGGTGCTTATTCCATCCAGGTTCCAGCAGGATCTACAACCATCAGCTTCAGTTCTGTTGGTTATTCATCCAAGGCTGTAACCATTGGCAGTCAAAAATCAATCAATGTATCACTTGTTACTGAAGACAAGCTTCTTTCTGAAGTTGTAGTAACGGGTGTGGGTGCTGCAACCAGCAAAAGAAAGTTGGGTATTGCAGTTGAAACTGTAAACATTGCCAACCAAGTGAAAGTACCAACAGGTGATGTTGGACAACAGCTTGTTGGACAAGTAGCAGGTGCCCAAATCTCAAGTACAAATGGTAACCCTGGTCGCCCTTTGAACATCCTTCTTCGTGGTATCAATACCGTACAAGGTGGTACCTCACCCATGATTTTGATCGATGGTATCGAGGCACGTGCAACGAGCCTTACTTCCATTGATGTGAACATCATTGAAAGGGTTGAGGTGATCCAAGGTGCTGCTGCTGCTTCATTGTATGGAGCACAAGGTGCGAATGGAGTAATCCAACTCTTCACTAAAAAGGCGAAGGCTGGTAAATTCAACATTGAGTTGAGTTCAGCTGGTTCAAACAGTGAATTGTTGAACAATGGTGGTCTTGCTAAAGCAAAAAACCATGCATTCATCACAGATGCTGCAGGAAACGTATTGACAGGATCTAACATTCCTATGTTTTTGGATCCAGCAACCATGACATACAATGGTGATGTTCAGTACAACTCACTGGGTCTTACTTCTTACCAGGAGAAGCCTTACAATGTGAATTTGAAATACTATGATCATTACAAGCAGTTCTTCCAGAACACAACTACGCTGAACAATTCAGTAACCATCTCTGGTTCCAGGGACAAAGTTGACTTCTTGCTTTCTGCTTCTTCAAACCTTCAAAATTCACCTTTCGTTTCAAACGGTGGTGTAAAGCGTTCAAATCTTACTCAAAAATTGGGTATTGAATTGGCAAAAGGTCTGAAGCTTACCAGCTTGACTCAGTTGGTTCATACATTCAACAACATGAACGATCAAACTGGTCGTACCATTGTTTATTGGGTGAACAACTCTCGTCCATTTGCTGATTATACCATGAAAGACCTCGATGGCAACTATGGTTACTACTATGGTGCTGCTGTTGGTGTAAACAGTTCAAATCCTTTCTGGTACAACAGATATACCAGCACCAAGATCAACAAGGTGGATGTAGTACAATCATTTAATTTGAACTACAAGCTTCCAAAATATCTTGAATTTGATGCAAAGTATGCATTGAACTATACCAATACATACACTGAGTATCGTTATGAAGATCAAGGAAACAACAAGAATTCTGTTTTCAATGGTAGGTATGCAGGTAACTATGTTAGTCCGACCAACGCAACCAACTCTGGTGAGATTGATAACATTGTAGCAAGAACTACATTCCAAAACTTTATTGGAACAGGAAACTTCCGTACAGACTTCCAAAAGGATTTCAATATCAACCTTCCAATCAAGACAACTACTACAGCTGCATTCGACTATCGTAAAAGCTACTATAGGTCTTATGGTGCATATGCATACGATGCTCCAGGTTATGAACCTTGGAACTCCACACAAGCTGCTTCATTCAAAGTTATCTCTGATTACGTTGAGCCTTTCATCACCTATGGTTTCTTGGCAAACCAGCGTTTTGAGTGGAACGACTTCGCAGGTTTGGCTGTGGGTGTAAGAAGCGACTTGTCATCTGCCTTCGGATCTGGTGCTAAAGCACAGACCTTCCCAAGGGGTGATGCATTCTTCAATCTGTCTAAGTTGAAATTCTGGGATAATTCCAAAATCTCTAAAGTAATCTCTGATGTGAAATTCAGAGCTGCTTATGGTTCCGCTGGTATTCAACCAGGTGCCTTCCAGCGTTTTGCTACATTGGCAACAGCTGCGATGGGTACAAGCAGTGTATTCAGAAACAACGTTACCAACCCGAATCCAAACTTGAATGTGGAGATTTCAAAAGAATTTGAAGCGGGTACTGACTTTGGTTTGAAATTGTTCAATGGAAATATTTTGAACAATGCCAATGTTGCATTCACTTACTGGAAGAGGAAAACAGACAACGCCATCTATTCAGTGGATGCTGCACCTTCAACAGGTGTAGGTGGTAAATTGGATAACTCCTTTGGTTTGGAATCTCATGGTATCCAGGCATCATTGAATTTGAATATCGTAAATAGCAGGAAATTCTCTTGGGATCTTACTTCAAACTTCAACCAGCAAACTTCACAAATCGCTTATGTAAAAGGTCCTCCGGTTATTTTGGTATCTGCAGCTGGTTCTACAGGCATTCAACTTGCTTCTGGATACAAAATTGGTCAAATCTTTGGTTTCAATATGATGCGTAAATTGGATGAATTGAATCCAATTACTGGTCAATATATTATACCTCTTGATCAACGTGGTAACTATGAAGTAGTTGCTGATCCTTTGGGCCGTTCAGGAGGATGGGTTGTAAGCAAAGCAACCAAACAAGCTGTTGCTGTTCCTGGTCAGTATGCACTTGGAAATACAACACCTAAATTCAACATGAGCTTTATCAATAACTTCAGAATCAAAGAAGTGTTGACAGTAAACATGCAGTGGGATTGGGTAAATGGTGCAAGTGTGTACAACCAAACAAAACAATGGATGTATCGTGATGGTATCCATGCCGATTATGATATTCCAGTGGTTATTGATGGTGTGAAACATGCGTACACTGCATTCTACCGCAGTATGTATGCAGGTGGTGCTGCAAACGGTACCAAGAACTACTTCTTCGAAGATGGTTCGTTCTGGCGCCTCAGGAACCTTTCTTTCGGATTGGATCTTCCAAAACTGTTGAAATTGAAGAATGTACAACGCCTCCAATTGGTGGTATCAGGACGTAACATCGTGACTTTCACGAAGTATACAGGTATGGATCCAGAAGTAAGTTCAAGTTCTGTTAACTCAGCATTTGACAGGGGATTGGATCACAATACAGTTCCTAATACCAAAACATATACAGTTGGTATCAACGTTGGATTCTAATTTTAACTCTATAAATCAAACGATATGAAACGAAACAAAATATTATCGCTTGTCCTGTTGCTTACCATCGGCTTTACCGCTTGTAAAAAGCAACTCGATATCACTAATATCAACTCTCCCACTCCTCAGAGTGCAGAGAATGAATCAGGTGTAATAGCACTTGCGCAAGGTTCCATTTACAGGAATGGTTTTTATGACCTGAAATTCTCAGATGGTGTATACGGCCGTTTCTGGGCTGGTACCATTGGTTTCCAGGAATTGCAAGGCGACATCATCGGTGCTGAGGCAGCCAATGCCTTCATGAACCAGATTGGTTGTCCTAACAAGGTTACCCTCGACAACGGAACAGTTGTTCTGAACCCAAGCAATCCTAAAACACAGTATGAATTGTGTCGCTATGTAAACCAGAATGCACAAGGTGTGAGCAATACCACCAACTACATGTGGTCTTACATGTACAACATGATCACTGCTGCAAACTCGGTACTTGAAATTTCAAATAAAATCACCTTCACTGGTGCAGGTGCTTCTACAAAGAAAGCAACCCTCCAGGCATGGGCTTACTGGTGGAAAGGATTTGCATATAGCTATATTGGCTCTCAGTACTATGCCGGTATCATTCAAAATGCATCTACCTCTGCTTCTACAACCAACGGTAACTATGTAAGCAAAGAAGCTATCATTGCTGAGTCTAACTCAAACTATGATAAGGCCATTGCAGCCATCAATGCTTCTACGTCTGCTGCTGATTACACAGCAACACTGGGTAAGTTGATCCCAGCTTTTCTTGTAAAAGGAAAAGGTGGTGTGTTGTCTACAGCATCATGGATTCGCAGCATCAACACCATGAAAGCCCGCAACATCCTGGTTAATAAGTTGAAGTCTGAGATGACTGCATCTGATTGGGCAAATGTGCTTTCATTGACCAACAACGGTGTGAACTCAACTGATTTGATCTTCACAGCCCGCACAGATGTAAATGGTAGCTTTATAGAGAGTACAGTAGCTGATAAAACAGCACAAAACTCTGCTGGTGCAACAACCAATACATACAAACTCAGTGAGCGTTTGATACAAGATTTCAGAACTGGAGACAAGCGTAAAGACAACAACGTACTTACCTTGTCAAGCGTGGCTTTGTTCAATACAGACCGTGGTAATGTGTTCAATACCCGTTACTCAGTTCGTAACAATGGCGCAACTGGAGTTGTTCCTCTTACAGGTGTTGTTAGTTGGTCTAACCAAACAACCGGGGCAAACGAAATCTCTATCGCTGCAACATACGAAGAGAATGAATTGATGAAGGCGGAAGCCTTGATCATGACTGGTCAGATTGCTCAAGGTGTTGCATCCATCGATGCAGTTCGTACCTATCAAGGTGCTGGACTTGCTCCATTGAGCACAAGCCTTACACAAGCTCAAGCGTATGAAGAGTTGAGAAGCGAAAGAAGGATTGCCTTGATCTTCAAAGGACTTTCTTTCTGGGATGCCCGTCGTTGGGACATCATTGCTCCAGATAAAGCTCGTACTGGCTGTACTGTAATTTCTTACACTGGTACTGTAAGTACAAATGCTACCATTGTTTATGGATACCTTGATTATTGGGATGTTCCAGACAATGAGTTGGCATACAACCCAGCAAATCCTGGATCTGCTCCAACAAGCAATCCAAAGAAATAAGAGAACTCATTTAGTTTGATATTTTCAAGACCCCGGCAACCCCGGGGTCTTGTTTTTTATATAGTATGCTGTAATTTCACATAAACATCGGATATGAGAAAATTCATCACGTTTTCATTTTGCCTGATTCTTTCTACATACACCATACATGCACAAAGCAATGGCGTTGTTGTACCAGGGAAATGGTCAGATCAAATATTCATTACAGATGTAAATGGTCGCCCCTTTGAAAACAAGTATGGCGATTATACAGGTTCGATCTACAACAATGATGCATATACACTTTCAGATGTTGTGTTGAATGATGGCAGAAAATTTCATCATGTCAAAACCAAGATCGATTTTCTCAGTCAACAAATGATATTCATGTCGAGTGAAGGAAAGGTGGGAATACTTGGCAATGGCTCCGTCAAAGAAATTGCATACTATACTACACTTGGAAGCACATCTCCTGATCTCACCTTCAGAACAGGTTTCCCCAAAATAGATCTGCTTACACCTAATAATTTCTATCAGGTACTGGCAGATGGAAAATGTGTATTGCTGAAATCCATCAGCAAATTTCTAACAGAAAATAAAAATGAATTATCAGGCGAAATATCCAGAACCATTGAAACTGTAGAAAACATATATGTCTTCTTCGATGGTAAAATGACCCGACTGAAAAAAGACCGAGAAGCAGTACTTGATATATTGATCGATAAACGAAAAGAACTGATCAAATTCAAAGAAGAAAACAATCTTGATCTGAAAAAGAATGATGATTTGGTAAAGTTGGTGATGAAGTATAATACACTTTAAACAAATCCAGTCAAGTTGCCAATACACATCGATTAGCCTGTTTCTAAGATTGAACTTATTCTATTCTGCCCTCAAAAGCAAATATGATCATCGTCATGCTTGGTGTCCCTGTTTTTTAGTACATTACCAATGTAACATCAGCGAAAAAATGATTCAATGTCTTCACCCTTCGCCATTGTAGTAAAAGAGATCTCCAGATCATATGGAGAAATCAAGGCGCTTAATAAAATATCACTGGATATTCCTGAAGGGAAAATTTTTGGACTCCTGGGCCCGAATGGATCAGGAAAAACCACGCTCATTCGATCCCTGATCGGATCATTGGAACCTGACAGTGGTTTACTTACTGTACTCGGAAAAAATCCAATAAAAGACAGATTTGAATTGAGAAAACATATTGGCTATATGCCTCAGCTTTCTGCCGTATATGAAGAACTGAGTGCACGAGATAATATCCGCTTTTTTGGAGAGCTTCAAGAGGTGGAAGATCTTGAAAACAAAGTGCAATC
Source organism: Chitinophagaceae bacterium (assembly GCA_947447005.1). Lineage (GTDB taxonomy): Bacteria > Bacteroidota > Bacteroidia > Chitinophagales > Chitinophagaceae > Pollutibacter. Next base: position 16,820 of record CANFHO010000021.1, on the reverse strand, counting down.
CATTCTTGAGTTCACAGAATTGACACATCGTGCAGAAGATCCTGTCAGAACATATTCAGGCGGAATGAAAAAGCGTGTGTCTCTTGCATGCGCCATGATACATGAACCCAAATTGCTTTTTCTGGATGAACCAACGGCAGCAGTAGATCCTCACCTCAAGATTCAATCATGGGAACTTTTTAGAAAACTTGCTGAAAATGGCACAACCATTGTTGTGAGTACACACCTGATGGATGAAGCATTTCGCTGTGATCAACTATGCATTCTCAACCGAGGCGAATTGATTGCAATGGATACACCCAAAGGTATTCTCGAAAAAGGTCGCACCACCCTTTCATTCAAGAGAAACGGTAAAGAAGAGCAACAGGAAATTTCATCTGAACCTACAGCCCTTGCTCAAACATTGAAATCATTCGGCTTGGAAGCCGATATCCATTCAATTGAATTATATCCTGATACCATCGAAGATATTGTGTTACGCATGGTTGATAAAAATACAATTCCTGAATAGCATGATCTCCAAACACCTTACCACAATTAGCAAACGGGTGATCAAACAATTGATACTGGATAAACGCTATCTGGCACTATCCACCATTGCTCCCTTGGTGATCATTGGCTTTTATAAACTATTTGCTGATGCCATCACCAGCAGTACACCCGGATTTGTCATTGCCCGTTATGCAATACCTATCTCAGCATTTATTGTACATTTCCTCTGCTTTATCTTATGCGCCATTGCACTTGTTCAAGAAAGAAAAGATGGAACCCTGGAAAGGCTATTCATCAATGGGGTTCACAAAACATCTATCATCGGTGGGTATGCCTTGGGGTACTTTGGGTTGGCAACGCTTCAATCGGTTATTGTTTTGACTGAAACCATCTGGTTATTCGATCTGGATTTTACAAGTGGAGAAATTATACTGATTTTCATTGTGATCTGGCTTCTCGCAATAGTATCCGTATTGTTAGGCATCTTTGTATCAACTTTTGCCAGAAGCGAAGGCCATGTATTTCCATTTATCCCCTTGCTGATTCTTCCATCCATATTCCTATCAGGACTACTGATAGATGTTAGCCTCTTGCCTAACCCTGTTCAAATTTTTTCCCATCTCTTGCCCCTCAATTATGCTAATAATATTTTGCAAGACATTGTTTTTGATGACCTAAATATGCATGAAACACTGCAAAATATTGGCATACTGCTTGGATACGCCATCTGTTTATGGATATTGGCTTCCTCAACACTAAAAGAAACAGAATAGCAAAAGGATTTTCCTTGATAATACCTCATCTCAATTTTCAAGGAACAAATTATTATACGTAATTTGTTTAGACCAAGATTGCTGGGTGCACCATGAGAAAAATGTTGAGGCTTGCCATATTATTTTTTTTGCTGAACACCATTCAACATGATGTTCATGCACAATCCGATACAAGCTTTTGGTTTGCTGCACCCGACTTAAATGGCACCATTTCCAGTGGGCCCGGAGCCGACAGACCCATCTTCTTGCGTGTATCCGCCAGTTCAGCTTCTGCCAATATCATAATCTCTCAACCTGCAAACCCTTTGTTCATTCCAATTGTTGCAAGCATCAGCGCAAATACGTCCCAATCATTTGATCTGACCAGTTTGATTACAGATATCGAAAATGACCAAGTGAATACGGTCATGAATAAGGGGCTTCTGATTCGATCTACCGAAAAAATATCATGCTACTATGATGTTGTGAATACAAGGAGTGGCGACATATTTGCACTCAAAGGAAAGAATGCACTCGGAAATAATTTCGTTGTACCTTTTGATATGCTTTTTGCAAATCGTACCAATGCAACTGAAGCCACCACCAATACAAACGACTTTGTGTTGGTAGCCACAGAGGATAATACACAAATCACTATTACGCCTAAAAATGATCTTGTTGGACATGTTGCAGCACAAGCATTTACGGTTAGTTTAAACAAGGGACAAACCTATATGTGCAGGGCTGCAACGAATACACCTTTCATGCGTCCTGGTGGTACAATTGTCAAAGCCAGCAAACCAATATCCATGTCTATCAAAGAAGACTTGCTTCAATATCCGGGTGCTGGATGTGCTGATTCAGGCGGAGATCAATTGATATCAGATGATTTGGCAGGAAAGGAATTTATTGTAGTTAAAGGAAGATTTACCAGTGGCAATCCTGATTACTATTATGTTTTTGCCACTACAAATGGTGTTACAGTAAAATTAAATGGAGCACAGGTGGCTACCCTGAATATAGGAGAATATTATACGGGTATGCTGTATGATGAATCCTGTTATATAGAAACAAGTGGACCTTCTCATCTGTTGCACATGAGTGGCTTTGGTTGTGAAATTGGTGCGGCAGTCATCCCTTCCATCAAATGCACTGGATCACAACGAGTCAACCTAACCAGGGCATCATCCACAGAAGAATTTTATTTGAATGTATTAGCACCGAAAGATATTATCAATACTTTTTTGGTAAATGGGAATCCTGCCATATTGGGAGCATCCAACTTTGTAGCGGTTGTAGGAAATTCAGATTGGATGCAAGCCAGAATCAGCATCCCAAGCAGCTTTGCAGCTGGTGGTTCTAATGTAACCATTGAAAATGCTGGAGGGAAATTTCATGTGGGAGTCATCCAGGGAAATACTTCATCCACCACACGCTATGGATACTTCTCGGATTTCAGCACAAACTCCGTTCAACTGAAAAATCCGAACGACCCAATCAATGATCTCAGCAGCAGCGTCATTGTGTGCAACAATACTACCTATAGCATCAAGGCTGTTAACAAGGAAGCAACATCATTCAGCTGGACGGGGCCCAACGGATTTACATCCAATTCTGATGAACTGATCATCGATCCATTCAAGTCGATCAATGTTGGCACTTATACAGTCACAACTTTCGGTATTGGTTGTGGAAATGCAACCAAAGATATTGTTCTGAATATCGACAAACCAAATGCAGATTTTACAGTTACGGGCAATGGATGCAATTCGAGTCCCGTTAATATTACAACTCCTGCAGGTGCGGGGGTGCACTGGAACTGGAGTTTCGGAAACAGTTTTGCAATCTCCACGAATAGCAACCTTATTACACCACAGATCATTCCTGAAACAGGAAATGTGGTGATAAAATTGAATGTAAGGTCGGTTTTGGGATGTTATTCAGATACCACCATCAAGACAATAGCACTTTCATCCAAACCAATCGCTGCATATACAATCCCTTCCATAAGATGTGTCAATGATGCAATTAATTTTACAGATGCTTCTACTATTGTTTCAGGAAATATTGTAAAATGGAGATGGGACCTAGATAATGGAAATGGATTTGACGAAAAAACAACCAATGCCATACAATCAGCCACCTATGGTTCCTACGGAAGCAAAATAGTTAAACTCGTTGTTGAATCTAATTCAGGCTGCATCAGCGATACGTTCAGGTTGGTTTCATTCAATGTGAATCCATATCCTATAGCCGGCTTTATCAATCCTGAAGTATGTCAGAATGACAATGCATCTCAGTTTATAGATACTACAAAAAGTCCTGATGGATATACAGGTTTCACATACTTATGGGATTTTAATGCCGGCACAACACCTGTCGCAAATGGACCTACTGTTTCATTTTCTAGTACGACCGTAAAAAATCCGATTGTACAATATCACGAAGCCAATAAATATGTGGTAAAACTTACCGTAAATTCCAGAGGATGCATCAGTACAATCAATCAGAATTTCAAAGTAAACGGAGCTAACCCAATACCTGCATTTAATATTGTAAACCCTACATCGCTGTGTAGCAATGACTCCATTCGAATTGTAAATAATTCAACGATTGATTTCGACAATGTAACAAGACTTGAAATATTTTGGGACCAAAATGACCCTTCACTAAAAACTGTTGATGAAGAACCTTATATAGGTAAAGTGTATGCATTCAAATACAATAATTTTCTATCTCCTGCCAACCGAACCATCAATATCAGTCTTCAAGCATTCTCGGGTTCAGCCTTATCCTGCAGCAAGACACTCACACAAAGTGTAGTGCTGAATGCCACTCCCAAAGCGAATTTCAACCTGATGCCAGGTATTTGTGTTGATGCAACAGCAAGACAAATTACAGAAGCTACATTTGATCCGCTTGTTCCATGTTCTGTTACATTCAGTGGCTTAGGTGTAAATGCATCAGGATTATTCAACCCCCCAGCAGCTGGCGCAGGTTCTCATACAATAAAATATCTGGTAAAATCAAACCTCAGTGTTTGTAAGGATTCCGCTACATCATCTATTGTTGTATGGCCAAGTCCCACTGCAGATTTCTCTTTTACAAATATAGATTGCGAAAAAAATGCCATTACATTTACAAGCAGTTCTAATGCCAATGCTGGAACCATTGCAAAGTGGATTTGGAGCTTCAATGATGGAACAAACACTCAAGTGCTGACAAATGAAAATCCACTTCCACATATATTTAGCAACTATGGAAATTACAATGTAAACCTTGTGGTTGAGACGAATAATGGATGCAGAAGTCTTCAAAAACAAAGTCCGCTAGTCATCCACCCATTACCAATCATTGATTTTGGCCTTCCCGTTGTTTGTTTGCCTGAAGGCAAAGCAACTTTTTCAAATTCGACTAATATACCAGATGCAAGCGTAGGATTGATGACGTACCTGTGGGATTTCGGGGATGCAAACAACAAAAGTTCATCAGTACTGAAGGATGGTGTTCATAATTTCTACTCTAAAGGAAGCTATACAGTAAAACTCATTGCCACCAGCAACAATGGATGTTTAGATTCTACTATGAAATCTTTCAGTGGTATATTAGATCAACCCAAAGCGGGATTCAGCAGCGAAGATTCTTTATGTATTGGAGATCTCATGCATTTTAAGGATACAAGTAAATCGAAAGATGGAATAATAACAAAATGGTTTTGGGATTTGGGCGACAAGACAATTGACAATACTCAACAGCTGACACATTTGTATAATTCGCCAGGTATATATTCAATTTCATTGTATACACAATCTGATCTTGGATGTTATTCAGACACTGTAAAAAAACAAATGGAGATATTTGCATATCCCAAAGTAAGTGCAGGCCCTGATCTGGCTGTATTAGATGATGGACAAAAGAATATTCAATCTTCCGTTACCGGGAGAGTCATAAAATACAATTGGACACCTTCCACCTTTCTCAGTGCTACTAATATTTTAAGACCGGTCATTATCAAGCCCAAAGAAAACATGTATTACTATTTGGAAGTGACAGGAAGAGGTGGTTGTATCAGCAGGGATACTGTATACATCATATCACTAACCTTACCAAAACCACCGAATACGTTTACGCCGAATGGTGATGGAGTCAATGATACCTGGGAAATAAAATACCTTGATCAATATCCTGATTGTATTGTTGAAATTTATACCACCACTGGGCAGCGCATATTTTCCAACAAAGGTTATTCCAAACCATGGGATGGAACTTTAGATGGTATTCAAGTTCCATCCGGCACTTACTATTTTGCAATAGATCCTAAAAATGGAAGAAAGCCCATGGCGGGGTATATAACCATCATTAGATGAGAAAAATCTGCTATTAATTTGTTTTTTTCACATACCAGTAGGATATATTACACGTATCTTTATATATCAATTCACACGTGTATGGTCACTAAATTAACATTGACGATTGAAGGAGAAGTTATCCAATCTGCCAAGAAATACGCCCAGGAGCAGGGACGCAGCTTATCCGATGTTGTAGAGACCTATCTCAAGACATTATCGGACTCATCGAAAGAATATGGAATTCCCAGCAAAAAAATTTCTGGTCTTAGAGGTGTAATAAAGCTTTCAAAAGATTTTGATTACAAAGCTGAATTAGGGAGAATCCTTCATAAAAAGTTCAGTAAATGAAGCACTTTTTCCTCGATACCAATATATTGATCGACTTATTGGCAGATAGAAAACCATTTTCAGAAAGTGCGGCTATGCTGTTTGAATGGGCCGCGCAAAATGAAATTAAATTGCATATCTCTGCTATTTCCATCAACAATATCTATTACATTCTTAGGCAACAATTGACTCATCCTCGATGTATAAAACTGATTAAAGAGATTACAGATTTAACTTCAATGATTGATGCAAACAAGAAGATCATTGAGCAATCACTAGATTCTGACTTTAAAGACCTGGAAGACGCGATCCAATATCAGTCGGCACTTACACATGAAAAAATACTGGCCATCATAACACGCGATTTAAAAGGATATAAACACAGTAAACTTCCTGTAATCACTTCTAAAGAAGCAGTGAAAATGATCCTCGCTGAAAAGCAATGAGATTATTCATAACTCATTTCAACACAAACTCACTTCCCAACCCATCATACAATTCATCAGAGAGCATGATTGTTTTTCCATTTTGACTTTCAATCATCATATCCTGATCGGTGGGGGTTGAAAAATCAATCACCTTTTTCATGGTATGATCATGAATGCATTCCTTCTGAACAAGCTGGTATGTACCGCCTGAAAACAAGGTATCTCCATGATAGATTTTGTATGAATTCGCAGAACCAAATACCCACTTGATATTCTTGCCTGTAGATGCAGGGGTGTCATGAATGTGATTGGCAAAGCCACCATCAGTTCTCACCCATACCCAGGTACCTTTCAAGGCATTTCCATTTTTGGCAAAAGGACTCTTTGCACATGACATGAGTACAAACAATATAAATACAAACACAATGATTCTATTCCAATTACGATTCATCATATAGTAGATTATTTTCCTGCCAACATTTCTATGACATGCTTTGCTGAAATTTCACAGTTTTCAGCCCATTTCGAAAAATCGCCATCATCCGAAACCCACTTGTATGCAGAAAGCTTTACGCCAAAACGTTTGCATGTTTTTGCAATGCCATACAACTCCATGTCAAACACCGAACAACTATTTACCATGTTTATATAGGATGATGAATATTTATCCATCTGCAAATGATCATAAAAATAATCCGTTGTAAAACAACTATGCGCAGATGTATCATCCAATTCGATGAAATGACTTTCCTCCTCAAATGGGGTGAGGCCATAAGGACTGATGGGCGTGGCGTCGATATCCTGATACACTTTTCCAACCTGAATGATTTCACCCAAATGATGCTTCTTGGATCCGCAAGATCCAATATTGATAATCTCTGTATGCCCCATGCTGATGAGTTCATAAGCCGCCAAAGCTGCATTGATCTTACCCACACCACTGAATACAATGGGACAACCATTGATTTGTTCCATATGACTAACCTCTTCTCTTAATGCAACGATAAATGCCCTGGACATGAATAAATATTTATTCAAATGTACGTGCAATGTATTTAACTTATTCACTATAGATATCTTAAAAGAATTGAACATCTGAACCATCAATAAAATTGCAACCGATAGCGATAGCACTTGAAATTACTTGTAGTTTTCGTAACTTGGTAACTTCATGCATACCGTTTCAATATGATTTATAAGGTCAATGTCATATCAATTTTCTTTTCTATTTTATTGATCTCTTTGCAAACAAATGGACAAATCGAATCTAAAAAATTTGCAGAAACCGAACAACTCTATGTTCATACTGATAAGAAAAGCTATAGAGCTGGAGAAACCATTTGGCTCAAAGCTTATGTATTGAGCAATTTCATTCCAAGTCAAAATAGCAAGAACCTATATGTTGAACTGTCTAATTCAAAAGGTAAAAAAATACATACAATACATTTACCCATTGTATGGGGAACCGCTATTGGGAACATAGAAATTCCAGGAAATTTACCTGAAGATGTTTATTTGATCAGGGCTTATACTCGTACACAAGCGAAAGTTAATATTAGCAGATATGTTCAAGTCATTCCAATCATCAACCCATTAAAAAAATATGCGCTAACCCAACCTTCGCTTACAGAAGAATCTTCAAAAATCATTTCCGAAAACATTCATTTTGATGTTTCTGATATTCGCAATGGATACGTTTATGTAAAAAGCCATTCACCTCTGGATGTACAAGGTGAACTGATTCTTCAAGGAACCATGTATGGACAGGTATTTTTTGAAATACCGATAAAAAACAACTTTCCAGTTAAAGTAAAACTACCTGTAACTGATATGCCCTCAGGTGTACTTGAATTGAAATTGCTGGAAGATGAGATGAAGACAATTGCCTATGAACCCACATTCATCAACAACCATGATTTTTTTATAGAACCAAGCATCCAAATAGATACCTTGGGACGAGCCTTACAAGCACAAAATGTTTTACGTATTTCTTTTCCAGACAGCACCGTTGGGAGCTTCTCTCTTTCTGTTACAGACGCTGATCATGAATCATCATTTGACAATAACAATAACATTTTCTCCAGCTTTCTGATACCATCCACAAAACAAATCTCATCATCTTTGCTGCTTCCAAATGATTCAGTAAAAGTGGTCAACGATCTGATCAAACAATCAACACTCTTTAATTATAACAACGCACCAGATAGCCTTATACGTGATATCCCATATATTCAAATTAAAGGAAAGGCATTCAGAAATAAAGGGTCTATCAAACAAAAAGAAATCAACCTGATTCTACAAAGATCAGATACCACAAGTGACATGCTGGTTGTTCCATTGCAACATAATGGAAACTTTGAAATTCCGAACCTGATTTTCCAAGATACTGTGAGCATCTTCTATCAATTGCATAAAGAGAATTTTGAAATCAAAGTGTTGAAAGACAGCTTAGCGGCCATTAATCGTTTTCTTTCTCCTGCTTCATCTGATGTAAACAATGCTTATACTTACTTGAGCGAGGCTGGTAAAATAAATTCATCGAATAACGAAGGCATATACTTGTTACTCGATGCAACCATCAAGATCAAAACACTCGAAGAGATCTCATTGAGCAGTACTCTCAGAACAAAAACGGAAGGTGTTAACCGTCGTTATACTTCAGGCATGTTCAGAAGCAATGCCATTGGGAAAAGCATTGATTTGATCAATGAGCCCCCAAAATCAAATATGGGCAATGTCTTTGATTATCTTCAAAGCAAGGTTAATGGCCTTGATATTACCAGAAGGAGTGCCAGCAAATATGATATTTTCAGTACCCGTGTACTGTCATTAACCGGCGGAAAAATCCCAGCACAGATTTTTTTGGATGAAGTATTACAAACAGGCACTGATGTAGCTGCATCCATTCCCATTTCCCAAATTGCCTTTGTAAAATATTATGGTCCGGGCACATTGAACCTGCCTGGAATCGGCGTTGCACCTGTCATTTCTATTTATACGAAAAAGGGTGAAGACATGACCACAACTGATTTTGGCCAACTCCCTTCATTCAAATATCCAGGTTATTCAAAAATGCTGGACTTCACAATTGAAAGTATGAAGTCGGATGCTGCATCAAAAACATCAACCATTTATTGGGTTCCTGATATTATTTTCGACATGGAAAAATCTCAAACGATCCGTTTCAATAACATCACTGGAGCAAAAAGAATGAAAATCGTTTTGGAAGGCATCACGGAAAATGGACGGATGGTGCATGTCGAGAAAATCGTTCAATAAAAGAGAAAAAATAAAAGAGAAAGGAGTAGAGTGAAAAATAAAAATAGCCTATGAACATTTACCGACTTGGCTGTTCTCATTTTTCATTCTTCACTCTACTCTTTTATTTTCTCTTCTGCTTCCTGCATACAATTCATACTCCAACAACCTGCAATCAATTTTAGCATTGAAAAACTCTATTCGTCTGCTGGGCTTGAGTCGGATTGATTTTGCGAGATCCAGATTACCTGTAAATACATAACCTGTTTTTCCTTTGCACTTGTTCTTGAAAAAATCACCGATGCGTGAGTAGGTTGAAGCCAATTCATCTTCCTCACCCAAACGCTCTCCATATTCAGGATTGATCATCACAATTCCATCCTCTTCCGGAATAGGTGTCTGTTCAAAATCACATACACTGAAATCGATCAAATGATCTACCCCAGCCAATTCGGCATTCATCTTTGAAATATAAATAGCACGCTCGCTGATATCAGTGGCAATAATTTTCAACGAAGGTGGCTCTGAGATTTGTTCCTCCAACTTAGCACGTTCCGGTTTATACATCTCTGATTCATATCCAAGGATATGCATGAATGCATAATTATCCCGGAGAAGTCCTGGTGCACGTTTTGTGGCAATCAATGCAGCTTCAATGGCCAGGGTTCCTGAACCACACATCGGATTGATGAATGTGGAAGATTGATCCCATTTGGTAGAAAGAATGGTTGCAGCAGCCAGTGCTTCCAGCATGGGAGCGGTACCAGGCAATTTACGATACCCGTGTTTAGCCAATGTTTCGCCGGAGGTATCGAGAAACACTTCTGCTTCTTCGTTCTTCCAAAAAAGATATACAACGGTACCCACCAGATCTGAACCTGTTGTTGGTCGCATTTTTGAAAAACGCCTCATTTTATCTACAATGGCATCCTTCACACGCAGATTGGCAAACAGATTGGTAGATATGGTTGGATGAAACACATTGCTGGTTACTGAAAAATAGCCATTGGGGGCAATATACTTTTCCCATGATACACCAAGCACATTTTGATATAATTCATCAGGATCATTGCACACAAATGATTTTAAGGAATACATCACCTGACTTGCACATCGAAGATGAAGGTTCAGCCGGATGCAATCTTCTACCGAACCAAACAACTCTACTCCTGTTTGAAATACCCGCTCAGGAGTAAAACCCAGCGCCCGAACTTCTTTTTCCAATGCACCAGATAACCACTTGTGACAAGTGATGATGACCTTTCTTTTTTGATTGAATACCGACATTAAAGCAAACTTACTGCAATAAAGAGAGGCAACAATAAAAGGTGAATTCTAATTTCACATTCAAAAATGAAATGAATCAACCCGCATTGATGGAGTTCAATTGAATTTTTATTGATTTTTCTGCTTGGCTTTGGTTTTTGTTGCATGTCGTCCGGAGCCATCACCTTTGTCCAAAATGCCTCCTGCCGGGTTCAACTTATCCATCACTGCCTGTAGTTTTTGCTTTTCCTGTAATGTCTTTTCATCCATAACAGCCAAATTCTCTTCGAACGGTGCTTTGCGCATGTCATATAGATCGCCTGAACGTGTAAGTTTCCAATTGGCAGAACGCACATACCAATCATTGCCTAATTCGGTGAAAATCCAATCTCTTGGAGTACCTTTTCCACCTTTCAATTGATACGCAAAACTGGTACCATCCAATATATTGTTGGTTGGAAGAGGAGCACCTGCTATCTCAGCAAATGTGGGTAGAAAATCTGATGCGTCAATCAAATTGGTTGAAACACCTGGCTTTTTGATAACTCCAGGCCAGTTCACAATCATGGGAACCAGACTTCCACCCTCTTGCATGGTACCTTTTTTCCCTATGAGTTTTTTACCATTTACCCTGCCAATCACGGAGGCCTGACCTGCAGTTCCATTGTCACCAAAAAATACAATCATCGTATTATCCCTGAGTTTCAAGCTATCCAATGTTTTAATCAGCTTTCCTACAAGTTTATCCATGTAAGAAATGTTATCCGTGTACAATTCTTTAAAATCAGTGGTTCCTGGCTTTGAATCAGGTGTGGCAATGATTTCGCCATGTACATGAACCAGTGAATAATACAAGTAAAAGGGATCTTTTTTGTGACTGGACAAGAAGTCAACCATGTGATCATGCATGAGGTCAGGCATATACTCGTTTGGCTTCAACACCAAATCCTTCCCATTCAATACATATTTTTCCTTTTTTTCAGTAGAACTCTCATATACACCACTTCCAAAAAATCGCAGATAATCATCAAAACCAAATTCCGCAGGACCCAGAGGAAGTTGTCCCCACTTACCAATCATACTTGATGTATACCCTGCTTTTTTCAAGATGGAAGGCATAAATGTTTCAACCGTGGGCAGCATTTCTCTGGTCATATCCTGATTGACGGCACCGGTTCTGAATGCATATCTTCCAGACAGGATCAATGCCCTGGAAGGGCCGCAGAGAGGCGCTGTATATGCATTGGTATATCGGATTCCTTCTTTTGCGAGCTTGTCAATCACAGGTGTTTTGTACAAATCTGCTCCATAAGATCCTACACCATCTATACCCAGATCATCTGCCAATATAAAAATGATATTAGGCTTTTTTACTTGTGCGATGGTAAGGCTTGAAATGAGCAATGAGAACAATAAAAAACTAAAATATTTCATTAAATGGTTTATTGATTGAGCAGCAAAATGGAAGTTCAATATGAAACTGAATATATTCAATTTGTATGTTGAATTATTTCTCAATGAACTGCGATTTAAAATATTTCAACATGTCTGATTTTAATTGTTTGGCAACAGGTATGTAGTTCTTCTCTTTGGCAACATTTTTTGTTTCAAGTGGATCTGCTTTATAATCATACAACTCGACTCCTAACTCGTCATTTTTATCATATGGCCTGGTAGATATGAAACTATTTTTCATCCAGATGGTAAACCTGTATTGACTATTCCTTATTGAGTACCCCATCACATTTGCCGGAGCATATCCTAGACGACCACTTTCCTCATCAACACCACTTCGTGGATATTGGCTTACAGCATACTTCTTTACAGTTATATTTTGATTCTTCATCACAGGCTTGAGACTTTTACCTTGCAGATGTTTTGGCACTTCTACTCCAGCTAAATCACATAAGGTTGGAAAAATATCCACGTGTTCAGAAATGGAGCTAGTCTTGTTTGGTGTAATTCCCGGTGCACTAATGATCAAAGGTGCATGTGTTGCTTGTTCAAAGTTGCTATGCTTGCACCATAGATTATGATCACCCAAATGCCATCCATGATCACCCCAGAGCACAATGATGGTGTTTTTTGATAAACCCAATGAATCGAGTGTATTCAACAACTCCCCTACCAAAGCATCTGTATATGAAATGGCTGCATAATAACCATGAATCAACTCTTGTTGCTTCTCCATAGAAATAGTCAAGCCAAATTTCTTTTGGGGAGTTTTATCAATTTCAGTGGGTATATCTGTATAGGCCCTCAATTCACTTGCACTGTGATACGCTGTGGGAATTGGATTTGAGTTTTGTTCCTGAAAAGATGCCAATGGCATTTCAGAACGCTTATATAAATCCCAATATTTTTTTGGCGCTACAAATGGAAGATGAGGTTTGGCGATGCCCACAGCAAAAAAGAAAGGCTGTCCACTCGTTGACAACTTTTTCAGAATATCCTTCGATTGCATAATGTTGGCACCATCATTGTATGCATTATCGGGTACATCTACACATTCCGTTGATGGCTTTACTTTGAGAGCCGCCTCTGCATTGGCCTCAGCCCTGGTCATTCCTTTCGCTAAACATTCCTGAATAATCTTTTCAACGGCATCTTTGGTTTCCTTCTTTTGATATATGCCTGCAGCAGGTTCACCACATTCAGGGGCATAATATTTTTTATCTATTTTATAGTAAGGTACACTCCAGGAAACATTGTCAATATTCTTATCTACATTCCGAGGGTCAAAGACTTTTCCGATACCCTGGGTGGAATACCCCTGAGTTATAAGGTATTGGGGTAGGGTTATAATGTTGGGACTCACATCTCTCAATTGGGTTTTCAAATCCCAAATTTTAGTCATGTCCGGACGCATGCCAGTAAGCAAACTTGCTCTTGTTGGTCCACAGACTGCTTGCTGACAATAGTTGTTCATGAACACGGTGCCACGCTTCGCCAGCCTGTCGATATTGGGTGTTTTAATCATCCGATTGCCATAGGCACCTATAATCGGCTTCAGATCATCAACAGCAATAAATAAAATATTCGGCTTGTTTGTTTGCCCATCCATGCCAAGTGAAATAAAGTTGATGCAAAAAATGCATATCAATGCTTTCTTGATAACTTTCAATTTGATCATTTTACTTTTTCTTGAGATTTGAAAAATTCTATCATTTTTTTATACATGTCGGCAGATACTTTTGAATATGATTTTTCATCAACCACATTCTTCTTTTCAAGCGGATCAACAGTATAATCATACAACTCTGTAGCATATACTTTGCTTTCACTGAAAGGCTCGCTGGTAGTAAAATCATTCATCCATATGGTGAAACGATACTTATCCGTTCGCATGCTATATCCCATCATTGAAACATTGGTATAATTTTTCTTTTTTGCTTCTTCTTTATTCAGCTTACGAGGATATTGGCTGATGGCAAATTGATTTACGGTTGATTTTTTATTTTCCATAAGTGGCTTTAGGCTCTTGCCGTGTAAATGTGTTGGAACAGGCACGGATGCCAAATCACAAATAGTTGGAAATATGTCCAAATGTTCTGATAAAGATTGAGTAACTCCTGACTTCATTCCCGGAGCGGCAATTATCAGTGGGGCACGTGTTGCCTGTTCAAGGTTGGTATGTTTTTCCCAAAGATCATGATCACCCAAATGCCATCCATGATCTCCCCAAAATACAATAATGGTATTGTTCAATGTTCCCAAAGAATCAAGTGTATTCAACAATATTCCCACCTGCGCATCCATATAGGATACTGAGGCGTAATACCCATGTATCAGTTCTAGCTGTTTTTCAGTTTTCAATCTTATGTAATTACCTGGCTGGTTGAAGGTTGCAAACTCCGGTATATCTGTATAATTTCGAAGCTCTCCAGATTTGTGATAGGCCAGTTCTGGTGCATTGGATGCATGTTCCTGAAAAGTTGCCAAAGGCATGTCTGCACGATTGTATAAATCCCAATATTTTTTAGGTGCAACAAATGGCAAGTGTGGCTTGTGAAATCCTACTGCCATGAAGAAAGGCTTTGCATCTTTAGACATTTTAATCATTTGCTCTTTAGCCAGCAGCGTCATAGCTCCATCTTCATATGCATGATCAGGCACATCATAATTTTCAACAGATGGGCCTTTGATGGAGTTAGGCTCATCGTCATCTTCATCACGAATTGGCTTTTGTCTTTTCACAAGAAACATGGCTTTGTTTTCAGGGCGCTGGTAATGCTTGATAGCTGGCTTCCCAAAACCAGCAGCATAATCCTTGGCTTCAACAATGAGATACGGTGTATTCCACGACACCGGATCTATCTGCTTGATAGCACTGCTTGGATGATATATCTTACCTGTACCAACCGTATTATAACCTTGTGAAATCAAATACTGAGGTAAGGTGAGAATATCCGGATTCATGTCACGCATCTGCGTTTTCAAGTCCCATATTTTTGTATAATCAGGACGCATGCCAGTCATTAAACTTGCACGTGTTGGACCGCAAACCGCCTGTTGGCAATAGTTACCTGAGAATACTGTCCCCATCCTTGCAAGCCTATCTATATTAGGTGTCTTAATTAATTTGTTACCATAACACCCCATGATAGGTTTCAGGTCATCAACAGCAATAAAAAGAATATTAGGCTTTTTCTGATTTTGAGAAAATCCATGAAATACAATAAAGGAGAGTATGATGGATAAAAATATCGATGCTTTTTTCATTGTATGCTGATTGATCATTTACTAATATATCCAAATAAGTGGATTCCGTATGGGTAAATTCCGAACGACTTCTACATTATCCGGAAAATGATTCAAAGATGTCCATTGTTGGAACCATGCTTTGTTTTTATACCCTTTGTAACCAAACAGGAGGAAAGGATGTGCAACGGGCCATTCATTCCAATACATGACATCTTGGGGATAGGGCCATGAACTTTTATCATGCACATAGGGATATAAAAAATCAATGGATTTCTTAAGTGTAATTGAATCTCCTATTTTATATTCCCAAAGATTTTCTTTTTGATCCGACAGGACAAAACAGAGTGTTGTTATTGCATCCAGATTGAAAAGTGAATACCCATATGGTTTGGTGCGTTTCAATTCCAATGGAAAACTTCCATCGGCTGCCATTTGATTGGGAAGTAAAATATATTTGAATCTATCCTTGCAAAAATTTGTCATTGCAGTATCGCCAACAAATTTGGCAAACACTGCCACCTGCATCGCCCAGCAAGTTCCATGGTTGTTTTTGGCATCCCTTTCATCCTTGCCATAAGGGTGGTTTGTGACCCACTTTAGATACGCAGAAAACCAGTTTTTTATACTCGAAATTTCTTTGGGGTCTATAGAATATGTCTTCTCCAACACATATGCACTTTGTGCTACTTCCATCATCTGAATCATATCAATGATACCAATTCCTCTTCCTGTAAATCTGCCTTTTATTGCCTGGGCATACAACAACGAAGGATTCATCAAAGTAGCAGAATCTACAAACCATGCATGCATATGTAGTAATGCCTTTTGGGCATAGGTTTGATCATGTGTAAGCAAGTATGCGGAGGTTAGCTCCCCCACTGCTCTACTGAAACGAATCATTGCTAGGCGATGTGCTGTGAAATTATCAGGATTGGTCATGCCATCCCGTTGAATGTATGGCCCTTTAGGATTGCTGCTATCTGGCCACCAATAATCTCCTTCGGAAAAGAAATCGTGCAGTCCGCCAGCTGACCTCGAACTGTGAGATGCAGTAACAGTGATAGGCAACAAGCTCATCGCTTTATCTGCCCTTGCAATCACCTCTTTTTTCAACACAACAGATACTTTATCAAAAAGCTTGTTCTGTGCATGTGTTGAAATAGTGATGAAAATGAACGAGAAAAAGCATGAGGATGCAATCGATATACTCTTTAGTCCTATCATGCAATATCCTTTCTTGTATT
>CANFHO010000020.1 GCA_947447005.1 Chitinophagaceae bacterium | reverse complement strand
CTGCCGAAGGCAGGAAAGGAGAAGAGAGCTTGCCTGCCGAAGGCAGGAAAGGAGAAAGGAGAAGAGAGCTTGCCTGCCGAAGGCAGGAAAAGAGAAGAGAGAAGAGAGAAAAGAGAAGAGAGAAAAGAGAAGAGAGAAATAATTCACGGAGCCTGCCTGCAGGTACGCAGGGCAAAGAGGGCGAGCAAAGAGATACAATATTTTATATAAATGATTTAAGCGATAACAATGACTGTTCCAATATTTTCAGAAGAAGTTCAAAAGGGCAACACTCCTGAGGTGTTGTTTTGGGTTGGGTGTGCTGGGAGCTTTGATTTGAGGGCTCAAAGCATTACAAAAGCTTTTGCGGAGATATTGAATAAAGTAGGCATATCATATGCAGTACTGGGATCTGAAGAAATGTGTACTGGGGATCCCGCAAGGAGGGCAGGAAATGAATTCCAATTTCAAATGCTTGCTTATCAGAACATTCAAATATTGAATCAATACAACATCAAAAAAATCATTACCACTTGCCCACATTGTTTTAATACCCTCAAAAATGAATATCCTGATTTAGGAGGCAATTATGATGTAATGCATCATACAACTTTTTTAAACGAGTTAATGGAATCAGGAAAGATTCAGCTGAAAGAAGATCATCCATTTGCAAATAAGCTTGTAACGTATCATGATTCATGCTATTTGGGTCGAAACAACAACATATACGAGGCACCTAGATCCTTGATCCTTGCTCTGAGGGCAGAACTTGTTGAAATGAAAAATTGCAAGAAAAACGGTCGCTGTTGTGGTGCAGGAGGTGCACAAATGTTTAAAGAAGAAGAAAAAGGAGATATTCGTGTAAACGCAGAGCGTTCAAAGGAGGCCATTGACAGTGCAGCAGAAATAATTACATCCGCCTGTCCTTTTTGCAATACCATGTTAACAGATGGTGTTAAATTGCACTCGAAAGAAGATGATGTTCAAATATTGGACATTGCAGAAATGATCATACAATCAATGAAGTGATATGAATTTGAATTTTGCAGAACTTTTGCCTGAAACGTTTCATCCATCCAGCAGGGTTTGGATTTATCAATCAAACCGACTTTTCAGCTTATCTGAGGCATTTCAAATTGAAGAGATCCTGAATGCTTTTGTCTCAGATTGGAAATCACATGGTGCCCCCGTCAAAGGATTTGCGACCTTGTTTTTTGGCCAATTCATCATTTTGATGGCGGATGAATCTAGTATTTCTGTTGGTGGCTGTAGCACAGACAGCTCAGTAAGGTTGATTAAAGAAATTGAAAATGGATTTAAAGTTTCTATGTTTGAAAGAACAAGTCTAGCCTTTGTTATCAAAGAAAAAGTGCAGTTATTGCCTATGTCTCAACTCAATTATGCAATTGAAAATGGCTTCATTGATGCAAATACACTGTTTTTTGATAACACTGTACCTGATAAGCAATCACTTAAAGACAAATGGATTATTCCAGCAGGGTCAAGCTGGCTAGGGAAAAAGTTCCAATTAAGCCCTTCTCATTGATATTTTTCAATCTTTTTAACCTCGAATTAGAGTGACAATTTGTCACTTTTCAACTTTTAAGGTAAATTTGCAACATGTTCGAAGCAGGAAACAAGACAATTGACGAAATACGTCAGGGAGAAGCTTATTCAGGCGACTTGGCGGCGGTAAGTGGAATCAACAAAAAGTTTTTCATAGAGAGCTATGGCTGTCAGATGAATTTTAGTGATAGTGAAATCATAGCCTCTATTCTCAATTCAGAAGGATTTGGCTCCACCAGAAATGAAGAGGAAGCAGATATCATATTTCTCAATACTTGCTCTATTCGTGAAAAAGCAGAGCAAACAGTAAGAAAGCGACTCACTGAATTCAAGAAGTTGAAAAGAGCCAAGCCAGGTTTGCTGGTAGGTGTGCTTGGATGTATGGCAGAAAGATTAAAAAGCAAATTACTGGAAGAAGAGAAACTGGTAGATATTGTTGTAGGTCCGGATGCCTATAGAACCCTCCCAGCGCTGATAGATGAGGCAAAATCAGGTACAAAGGCGGTGAATGTATTGTTGAGCAGAGAAGAAACATATGCAGACATATCGCCTGTTCGTTTGAATTCCAACGGGGTAAGTGCATTTGTAAGTATCATGAGGGGTTGCAATAATATGTGTGCATTTTGTGTTGTGCCTTTTACCAGAGGCAGAGAAAGAAGCCGAGACGATGTTTCCATTATTCAAGAGTGTAAAAATTTGTTTGAAGAAGGATACAAAGAAGTTACCCTATTGGGACAGAATGTTGATAGTTATTATTGGGTTGATCCGATTACCAATCATATTGTTGATTTTGCCATGCTGCTTGAAAAGGTTGCAGCCATCAGTCCAACTTTAAGGGTTCGATTCAGTACCTCACATCCTAAAGATATTACTGATAAGGTATTGTTTGCCATGCGCGACAATCCAAATATTTGCAGATATATACATCTTCCATTGCAAAGTGGTTCAACCAGGGTCTTGCAGTTGATGAACAGAACATATACACGCGAGTGGTATATAGCGAAGGTGAAAAGAATCAAAGAGATTATGCCAGATTGTGCAGTAAGTTCTGATATCATTGCTGGGTTTTGTACGGAAGATGAACAGGATCATCTGGACACATTGGACATCATGAGGCGATCCGGATATGAATATAGCTACATGTTTGCGTACTCAGAAAGACCAGGAACACTTGCTGCTAAAAGGTATACAGATGATGTGTCTGCAGAGGTAAAACAACGCAGGCTTGCAGAAATCATCAGTCTTCAAAATGAATTATCTCTTGAAAGCAATAAAAGAGATCTAGGCATCACTACGGAAGTATTGATTGAAGGTGATTCCAAAAAAAGTTCCAATCATTGGATGGGAAGAAACAGTCAAGGCAAGGTTGTTGTTTTTGAGAAAATCAAATCAATGCCTTTGCAAAAAGGAGATTATGCATTTGTGTTGGTCAAAGAATGTACCCAAGGAACACTATTGGGAACGATTGTAGAGAACAATTAAAGTCAGCCATTTTATATGGACATACAAAGTATTAAAAACAGGTTTGGAATCATCGGCAACTCCCCTGCCTTGAATTATGCATTGCAAGTTGCGACGCAGGTAGCCAATACAGACCTGACTGTGTTGATTGCAGGAGAAAGTGGTGTGGGTAAGGAAATTTTCTCACAGATCATTCATGCTTTGTCTCCCAGAAAGCATAATTCATTTATTGCCGTTAACTGTGGTGCTATTCCAGAAGGCACTATTGATTCAGAGTTATTTGGGCATGAAAAAGGTTCCTTTACGGGTGCGGTTGATTCCAGAAAAGGATATTTTGAAACAGTGAATGGTGGCACACTGTTTATGGATGAAATTGGAGAAATGCCTTTGGGAACTCAGGCAAGACTACTTCGCGTGTTGGAAAACAGTGAATTCATTCGGGTGGGTTCATCCAAAGTGCAAAAGACAGATGTGCGTGTGATTGCTGCAACGAACAAAGACCTTCTGACAGCCACCCAAAACAATAAATTCAGGGAAGATCTTTATTATCGTTTGAATACAGTGCCCATCAGGGTTCCTTCATTGAGAGAAAGAAAAGAAGACATCATCCTTTTATTTAGAAAGTTTGCAGTTGATTTTGCTGAAAAATACAGAACGAGTCCCATACAATTGGATGATGAGTCCAAAAGCATGTTGATCAATTACCCATGGCCGGGCAATGTAAGAGAATTGAAAAATATTGCAGAGCAGATCTCTGTATTGGCCGAAAGCAAGTTGATCACCCCGAAAGAATTGGAAAGATTCTTACCCAAACATGAAGGGAACAATCTTCCCATGGTTGTTGGAAATTCCTCAGGTGGGGGTGGCCAAGAGTTCATGAATGAGCGAGACATCATGTACAAATTGTTTTTTGACATGAAAAAAGATGTCACAGAACTCAAGAAAATGTTTTTTGATATCCTTCAGAATCCTTCACATACTTCCGGGGCTATGCATTCAATGGATAGCACTTTCCTTCAGGAGATGCCAAATGTAAAATCCACTTTGGTTGATCCTGCAATAAATGCTGTTATTCCTGTAGGAAATCAGCCGATGATTATTTCAGATTCAAGAGACATTCAAGATCCGATCGTGGTGGAAGAGTCATTGAATATCATGGATATGGAAAAAGACCTGATAGAAAAGGCTTTGAAAAAGCATAAAGGAAAAAGAAAGGATGCAGCATCAGATCTGGGAATCAGCGAAAGAACCTTATATCGAAAACTCAAGGAATATGACATTGAAGACCTATAAACCCAGGAGAATCCTGGTTCAGATCGTTTTGTTTTTGGGTTTCCTTGTCAGTATTCAGGGAACATGTCGTTATTCCCTGAATGATGCTTCTATTCCACCCAATATCAAAACAGTCAGGGTGTTTTTTATTGAAAATAAGGCCAGGTATATCAATCCTCAATTGGGACCCAAGCTGACGGATAAATTGAAACAGAAAATCATCAATCAAACCAGGCTATCACAAACCAATGATGAAGGTGATTATGAGATCAGTGGTTACATCAGCGACTACTCTGTTAACACTTCAGGTATCAGTGATAAACAAGTGGCCAGCAATAATTTAAATGTAACTATCCATATCATTTTCAAGAATCGAAAAGAAGAAAAAAAAGATTTTGAAGCAGATATTACCCGAAGCTTTCCATTCAATGCACAATTGAGTCTAAGTCAGGCTGAATCTGAGTTAAATGAGCAAATGGTAACTAATTTGGTGGATGAGATTTTCACCAGAATTTTTTCAAATTGGTAAAGCGGTTTATATTAGCAGAATGACCAGGGAAACAGATTATATTATACAAACCATTTTTGAACGAGAGAGTCTAGATGAGATGACCCTGGATGAATTGCAGGCAAAGGTTGAGCAGTACCCCTATTCATCGGTTATCCGGTATCTCCACACGCTGAAATTAAAAGAAACATACGACAGGCATTATCCTGAATCAGTATCCGCCACCGCCTTGTATTTTAGCAATCCACATTGGCTGGATTATCAGTTAAGTGATGATTCAGAAAGAGGAGTGATTAAGAAGTTTATGTCTGAGGAGGTTGAGGAGGTTGAGGAGGTTGAGGAGGTTGAAGAGGTTGAGGAAGTTGAGGAGGTTGAGGAAGTTGAGGAGGTTGAGGGAATTGAGGAGGTTGAGGAAGTTGAGGAAGTTGAGAAAGTTGAGGAGGTTGAAGAGGTTGAGGAGGCTGGGGAAGAGACTGTATTATTTACAGGAAATGATAGCCTTAGAGCTACATTGGATCAACCTATTACTGAAGACCAGCTCACATTTGAGCCCTACCATGCAGTGGACTATTTTGCTTCCCAGGGAATTAAATTGGGAAACATGGAAGAAAAGGATGCTTTAGGTGCGAAAGTAAAGAGTTTCACAGCCTGGCTAAAGACCATGAAAAGAATTGAGCCAGAAACGCAACAACATGCTCAAGTATCTTCACAGGAAAAAGAAGCAGACACCGTTTCTTCTGACTTGATTGTTACTGAAACCATGGCCGAGGTTTATGTCAAACAAGGTGCTTATAAAAAGGCAATTGAGATATACCATAAATTAAGTTTGCAAAATCCTGCTAATAGCCATATTTTTGCCGCTCGTATTAAAGAAATTAAAGAAAATTGATATGACAACTTTATTCCTCGTTTTAATTATCCTTTCATCTGTTTTATTGGGTGCGATTGTTTTGATACAAAACCCAAAAGGTGGTGGATTGGCAGGAAATATTTCAGGTTTGAGCAACCAATTCATGGGTGTAAAACAAACAAATGATGTTCTTGAGAAAGGAACATGGATTCTTTCCAGCGCATTGATTGTACTTTGCATCGTTTCTGCCTTGGTTATCAATTCAAAATCAAGTGGCAGCAGTTCCGATGATTTGAATAAAATCCCAACAACCGGAAACAGTGTTCAGCAACCAGTTGCTCCAGCACCAGCCCCTGCTCCTGCTGATACGAACAAATAATAACGAAATTTTATTATGAAACCCTGCCTGAATGGTGGGGTTTCTGTATTTTAGGATATGGCGAAAAAGAAGATCATCAGGAAAAAGAAGAAGTCGGGTTTAAAAACAGGTATTGTTTTACTGACACTGCTGGCATTCATATTTTCATTGTTCTTCTATATGGTTTTCCTGAGACCAGCCACCAGCTTTGATTTAGACGAAGCAACCATTTTGATTCCAAATAAAAAAGCACAAAAGGTTTATGTAAAACCGATAATCAGCAATATCATCAAACCCGTTCAATTCACTACCTTTCTTGCATTGGCAGATATATTTGGATATTGGGATGATATCAAACCAGGTCGGTATGTATTTAAAAAAGATGCAAGTGTATTCACCATCTTCCGCAATTTGAATTCAGGCAAACAAACCCCTGTAAAACTTACCATCAATAAATTTCGTACCAAAAAGGATCTAGCAGAATTTGTTGGTGAAAAAATTGAATGTTCAACGGCAGATTTAATCAAATTTTTAAACAATGCAGACTCCCTCGCAGCGATAGGACTTGATCGTGATAATGCCATGACCATTATTATTCCAAACACATATGATATATATTGGAATACCAGCCCTCGGTCATTCATGGAACGCATGCAAAAGGAATCCAATAAATTCTGGACAGACAGCAGAATAGATAAAGCAAAAAATCTGAAGATATCAAAAGAAGAAGTGTACGTTTTAGCATCAATTATCGAAGAAGAAACGAATGATAATGAAGAGAAACCTATTATTGCAAGTGTGTACCTCAACAGAATTCACAAAGGCATGAACCTCGGTGCTGACCCTACTGTAAAATTTGCTGTAGGAGATTTCAGCATCAAACGTGTTACCCAAGCACATATCAATGCCACGTCAGGCAATCCGTATAATACATATAAAAACAAGGGCCTCCCTCCTGGCCCCATTTGCACTCCGTCTATTCCAACAATAGATGCTGTATTGAAAGGTGTAAAAACGGAATTTCTTTTCTTTTGTGCTAAACCTGATTTTTCAGGATCTCATAATTTTGCAGCCTCGGATGTTGAGCATATGGAAAATGCCAGGAAATACAGAAGAGCATTGGATAGTTTAAGAATCCATTAATAACATGAGATGACTAAACTGGAAAGAATCGTCATAGAAAGCAGACCCATCAAATTTCTGGTAACCAGATCTAAAAAAATGATTTTACCTGGTTTTGAAGGATTGCCTTTGTATGATGTCATCAAATTCTTTTTCAACCAAACACAAAAAATAGGTTTGAATGAAAGAGCCGCCTCTATTGCATTTAATTTCCTTATGGCAGTGCCACCCTTTCTGATTTTCATTTTTACATTGTTATCCAATATCCCTGGATCCAAGAAATTATATAAGGAGATTCTCATCATTGTTAAAACAATCACACCTGACCAGGGCACTTACAGAATAATCAAAAATCTGATGGATGATTTCTTTTCAACAGGCACCGGCTTGTTATCATCAGGTTTGGTTTTGGCCTTGTACTTTTCATCCAACGCTACTCTAACCGTCATGCGCACATTCAGAAAGTCGATGTTGCATATTGACGTTGAAAAAAGGAACTTCATTCAGGTGAGATGGGCTGCCATCAAATTAACAACCGTGATTGTGATGCTGGTTTTTGGAACGATATTTATCATGTTGACCCAAACCATTGTATTGAACTGGTTGGCAGATTATTTCAATATCAAAGATAAGTTTGCAGACATGATTTTCAAACTCATACAGTTCATCATTATATTTCTATTGATTTTTACTTCCATCGGTATGATTTATCGATATGGTCCACATGTTCAAAAAAAATGGAGGATCAGAACTCCCGGTTCTATACTCGCAACCATTCTTGTGATGCTATTCACCTATATTTTCTCCTATTGGGTAAACAATATTGCTCATTACAACAAAGTATATGGCTCAATTGGAAGTATTTTGATTCTTATGTTTCTGGTATTTGTAAATTCTCTTGTATTGCTGATCGGATTTGAGCTGAATGTTAGTATCAATTCTTTGAAAAGCATTGCCGAAAGAAGAAAAAAACATTAGTCAGATTCAAACAAAAAATAATCTTCAATTGTCAAAGATTTACGAAATTCGTAAAACGATTTAGCGTCTAACTATTTTCTTTTTTTCTCATTGTAAATTTTAAAGATATGCGTGGCTTGATTTCATTGATTTTATTGTTTCTGACGGAATTTGCAATTGCACAAAAAACAGAATCATTTAGTTTAATTCTGAAAGACCCTGCTGGTAAAAATATTGAGCATGCCAATGTCCATATTCTGAATGTTGAAAACGCAAAAATTGAATCCTCAAAAGGGATAATATCAATTCAAAATATACCAAAGGGTGTATATTTTGTTGAAATCAGTGCTTTTGGATTTTCAAATTCATTTCATGAAGTGGATTTCACCAAACACAACTCGATTGAAATTGAGCTTGCTTATGGCTTTAAAAAACTGGATGATGTAATCATCACCGGCGATAAGAAAGAAGCAAGTTCAAACAGAACCGCAGGTTCATTTACCTCATTCAACCAAAAAGAAATAGAAAGGTTAAGATTGTGGTCAATCAATGACCTTAGTGGCCTCTCCCCTAATTTCAACCTGGCACAGTCTGGCGACAACAGGAATGTTGCATTTATCCGTGGAATAGGTTCCACATCCTATGAACAAGGAGTATCTACCTATATAGATGGTGTATCCCAATTCAGCCTGGATACGTATATTCCTCAGTTAAATGATATAGAACGAATAGAAATCCTGAGAGGTCCTCAAGGAACCATGTATGGAAGAAACAGCATTGGCGGAATCATCAACATCATTACCAAAAAAGTAGGAAGTCAGAAAGGATTGAATGCTGAGATCAATGTAGGAGATCATGGACAAAAAAGATTTTCAGGTTCTTACAGATTTCCCATCATTCAAAACAAGTTATTTGCCAGTGCCTCTGTATTGAGCGATGTAAAAGATGGATTTTACTACAATGATTATACCAAAAGTAAATTTGACAAGCAGAATCAATCAGCCTTTCATTTCCAATTGAAATATTTTCTGAATAGCAGCTGGACAGCCCAATTGGATCAAAAATTATATGGAGCAAAAAACAATGGCGCATATCCTTTGGTTGGCGACATTGGAGATTTGTTTTCAAACCCTTATCATTTGTCGCAAGACAATGTAACATCCATGCATGATAAAACATCCAATAGTTCATTAACAATCAAACACAAAGGAGAGAAAACTGATTTTCTGCTTCAATCTGCATATCAACAGAATTACAGGTATTATGACAATACCATCGATGCAGATTTTTCTCCCTATAATATTGTTGGCATTTATAACAATTATGGACCAACATTCAATAAAGTGAATGCATTTACACAAGAACTGAAATGGAGTTCAAGTGAACTGCTTCAAAAGAAATTGAATTGGACAACAGGTTTGTATTATTATAGTCAGAACAGTCCGAACAAACAGGCAACAGTATTTGGTAAAGATGCAGGTTTTATAGGTGTTCCGGATGTTAACTTCTCGGTGATATCCATCAATCATGCACAAAACAGTGGATTGGCCGGTTATGGAAATGTAAAATGGTCATTGGGCGAGCGATTGGCATTGAATGCAGGACTCAGAATTGACAATGAGTTCAGGAAAATGACCAGTTCTTCAGAATATGAGAAACAACCATCCCCTGCCTTTACAACACAGGAAGCTATTAGCAAGTCATCATCCTATATAGCGGCTTCACCTAAAATTGGATTACAGTACAACAGAAGCAAATCAAGCATTTGGTATTTGAATTACAGCAGAGGTTTCCGTTCAGGAGGTATTACATCTATTTCATCAGATCCATCGCAGGTGCCATTGCTGAACTATCAACCCGAATACAGCAATAACATAGAAGCAGGTATCCGTGGTGATGAATTAAATCAACGCCTTCGTTTTGGAATTGCTGCATTTTATACCATTGTTGACCATGTGCAAGTTCCTACCCTTGTATTGCCAGATGCCATAACAATCATTAAAAATGCAGGAAGATTGACATCTAAAGGATTGGAATTTGAATTGTCTGCCATACCTGTAAATGGAATTGTATTCAGTTACAATGGGGGTTTAACAAACGCGAAATACTCATCCTATATAACTGGTCAGAATGGAAATATTGTTAATTTATCCGGCAAGCGTCAGATATTTACGCCATTGACGACCAATTTCATTTCGCTTCAATATCAACATTTATTGACAGAAAAAAGCAAATACAGTTTTGTGTTAAGAGGTGAGTATAAGCAATTTGGAAAGCAATATTTTGATATAGCCAATACCATTGAGCAGAAACAATATGGTTTGTTGAATTTCAGAACAGGACTGGAGTCTGAAAAATTTGGTGTGTATATCTGGGTGAGAAATGCACTTGATCAAAAGTATATCGAATATGCCTATGATTTTGGGGCAGCGCATTTGGGTAATCCTAAAACAATGGGCTTAACAATTAAATTAAATCTCATTAAATAGAATATATTTTCTATCAATACCAAGGTACAAAACGTCGGTATTCGGTTTTGTCAAGAAAACTATATATCAACGAAATTTCAAAGCTCCTGTTTTTGGTACTTGCAGAATTTAAGGTTGAGATGGTGTTGCATTATATAATTGTGATATTTCGCAAGGAGTTAATGCCCTGTCATAGATCATCACATCATCAATTTTCCCATAAAAAGGTTGAAAATTTCCTGAATTTCCAATTGTCAATTCTGTATTAACATCATTATTGAAATTATCATTACTTGAATATGAGCCACGTAGGCTTCCATTAATATATAGCCTCCAATTTCCATTTTCAAAAGTGCCAATAATATTAACCCATACATTAATATCACCAGCTTGACCTGTTGCATTTGCTCCAAACATATGAGTATTTTCGTTTGTTTGAAATAAAAGGTCACCTGCATAAGTATAAATTTGCCAAAATTGAGATTGTCCACCAGGTTGTCTCAGTCCAATGAAATGAACAAAATTATTATTTACAGTTTTATATGCCCATAAACTAACGCTAAATTTACTCGTATTTGAAAATCCAAAATATGATTGATGAGGAATAGAAATCGTATTGTTATTAAAACTATAAGCGTTATCATTACTTCCAAATCGATCGGATGTTAATACAGAACCATTCACGGTCCCATTATTCCCATTCCCACTTGCATCATTGGCATTGCCACAAAATGGATAAAATGCTACCAATCCATTTTGAAGATTGACGGGGAGATCCGACTTATTACAGATTTGGGCGAATGAAGAATGTAAGGCTGAAATACATAAAAGTATTAGGAATCCTATTCAGAGTAGGTTTTGTCTCATAAAGAAGTTAGCTTGGTAGAACGGTCAAATTGACCAGATAAAGCTAATAAATTAAGATCACTCACCTATATAAACAAGCGATTAATAATGCACATTTTCAGAGGATATCCACACCCAATCCGAATTTTGTCGAAGGACTGATCCTATGTTGGGTGTATGTGAGTCCCGTGGCAATGTCTTCTGCCAACAACAAAGGCCCATCGGCATCGAGATAATCTACCAGAGGTGAAAGATGTACCATGGCTGCAGTACCAACCGAAGATTCATTCATGCAGCCCAACATGATCTTCATATGATGTGATCGGGCAATCTTAATCATATCCATGGCTAGTGTTATTCCAGAACATTTGGTGAGCTTGATATTGATGCCATCAAAGACATCCTTGCATTTAACCACATCAGCGATACCTACACATGATTCATCGGCTATGATTGGTATGGATGAAATACCTCGCAACTTTGCGCTGCCTTCATAATCATCTTTGTGAAGTGGCTGCTCAATCAACTCCACCCCCAATGTTTCCAACACCGGAATGATCTCCAACGCTTGTTCGAAAGTCCATCCAGCATTGGCATCAACACGAAGATTCGCATCCGTATGTTTTCTGATTTCCTTGAGTTTGTTTAAATCGTCTTCACCCCCTACTTTGATTTTATATATGGGAGCAGGGTTCTCAGCTATCTTTTTCAACATGATCTCAATCGGATCAATACCTATTGTGTAATCAGTTTCTGGCGACTTCTGCATGTCCAATCCCCATACCTCATGCAAGGGCTTGCGCTTGATCTTCCCCCATAGATCCCACCCTGCCATGTCCAACGCACAAACCAAAAAAGGATCCTTCGGAAACAAGTGATGCAAAAAATGCCAGAAACGCTTGGGATCCATGAAGGCAAAGGATTCAACCACCTTTCGCTTTGACTCCAACACTTCCTGCATGGCCTCCACGGTTACATCATAATATGCAATAGCTGGTGCTTCGCCATAACCTTTCATTCCATTCGGCCAGGTAATCTCCACGATCAACGAAGGCTGATGTGTTTTGGTTCCTTTGGAAATGGTAAAAGGATAAATGAAAGGTAGATCAGATTTCCAGTGACGAATTTTAAGCATGAAGTTATATTTTCCAGTTCTGTCAAGCCACCTCGGGGTTTCTATTAATAAAAGCCGACTTTAGTCGGCTTGAAAATGTTGCCGTCGGCTTCAGCCGACGGAATACAAAAATGAACATTTTATATCTTTTTCAATCTTTATTTTAGATTTGAAGCATTCCTTTATGATTCCGTCGGCTAAAGCCGACGGCAACATCCTGCCTTCGGCAGGAATCGCAAAGCCCCTTCGGGGCTAACGCTTATTAACATAGAGGAAAAAAATGTAATTCCTTATTTCAATCTTCATTCAATGAACTTTTTATATCTTTTTCAATCTTTATTTTAGATTTAAAGCATTCCTTTATGATTCCGTCGGCTAAAGCCGACGGCAACATCCTGCCTTCGGCAGGAAACGCAAAGCCCCTTCGGGGCTAACGCTTTTTAACATAGAGGAAAAAAATGTAATTCCTTATTTCAATCTTCATTCAATGAACTTTTGATATCTTTTTCAATCTTTATTTTAGATTTAAAGCATTCCTTTATGATTCCGTCGGCTAAAGCCGACGGCAACATCCTGCCTTCGGCAGAAATCGCAAAGCCCCTTCGGGGCTAACGCTTTTTAATATAAATAATAAAAAATGTAACGGTTTATTTCACTGATTATTCTTCACTTTTATCTTTTATCTTTTCTCTTTTATCTTCTACCTCCCTGCTTGGGTAATCAATCTCTTCAACTCCTCATTGAATGTATCTTCTTGTAGGAGGTCTTCTATATTCTTGTTCATTCGGAATCTCCAGTAATGCTTTGAATCTCCTGGAATATTAATGCGCTCGTCTGAAGGAAGCTCTACACGAAGGTTTTCGTGCATGGCAAAGAGATCCTGCAATTGGAAAATCGACCACATGGCAGGAGACCATAAATGTTGCAGGATTACGGAACGAACGATATGTGTTTCAGCATAATGTGGAGCAGAGCCATGTTGACCGAGTTGTTCGTTGTAGAATTGTTGCGACTTCTGTCTGTCTTCTTCCCACCATTCTCGGATCGTACTCATGTCGTGTGTAGATGGTGTTACAACCGACAAATACGGTGCCGTGGCAGGGTTGAAGAAATTGATATTGAGTTGTTTGGGCATGCGCTGCACTTCCATACTGAGGAAGCCCATTCCACTCATGACACCTGGCACACAGGCAGGAACCAAACCAAGATCTTCACCACAAACCAACATATCGGTACTACGCTTCAATGCAGGTAATTTTTCCAATGCTTCTTCCCGCCAAATTTCATCCTGACGTTTGAAGAAATAATCAACATATAATTCCCAAAGTTGGTGTTTGGCATGATCATCCAAATGCTTATAGGATAAGGTATCGGCTGCATTGAATCTGAAATGGAACTGATCATGTGTTGAAGGATCTTTCCATAAGATTACATTGCTATGTAAATTATATAGAATCTGTTTGAGAGTGTGATTGTCATCCACTTGATCAAGTGCATTGAAATAGGCTTCCAGTTTACGTTGTGTATCAAATTCTTCTTTGAAAACATAGATGCCATCATAGTTTCGAAGAAAGTGATGTATTTCAGGAGTACGTTCGCCTGCCATTTCCCAAATGATTTCTTTAGTGATGTATGGCTTGCAAAAACGATCAAGATCAAACCAAATACCTCTTTGAGAAAATTCATGAAGATGAACAGGAATGGCAGGAACGAAATGCCCCATAATTCCTTCCACCGCATGCGATGGAATTGACCAAATCCTGAAAAAACCGAGGATATGATCTATACGGAAGGCATCAAAATAATAAGACATTTGTTTGAAGCGTTGCTTCCACCAGGCATAGCCATCCTCTTTCATGGTTTTCCAATTATAGGTTGGGAAACCCCAGTTTTGTCCGCTTACTGCAAAATCATCCGGTGGTGCTCCCGCTTGCATGTCGAGATGGTAAATCTCAGGCTGCATCCATGCATCTACCCCATTCTTATGGACACCAATGGCGATATCTCCTTTCAACAAAATTCCCCTTTCATTGGCATAATCATGTGCATCTTTCAACTGACAATGCAAATGGTATTGTATAAAATAGTGAAGGGCAATTTGATTAAAATGTTCTGAATGAGCAGAAGTCAGTTCCTCAATAACAGATGCATTATATACTGCATATTTACCCCAAGTAGAAGGTTCTGCCTTTCCATTTAGATCACGTAAATAACTATATGCAGCATAAGGAACGAGCCAATACTGATTTTGAGAAAAGAAAGATTGATAATCTGCTGAAGCAAAAATTTCCTGATGCAATTGTGTATATAAAATATTCAATGCCTCCCACTTCAATTTCATCACTGCATCATAATCAACTCCTATGAGTTGATTCAATGCGTCCCGTTTAGATATAAATGGTTTTAGTTTTTCAGCATATTTTTTTCCTGCGATAGCAGAAATATTGGCATAGAGCGGGTGTAAGGCGAATGCAGAAATGGCTGCATATGGGTAGGAATCCAAATAAGAATGTGTGCAGGTAGTATCGTTTACCGGAAGAAGTTGCACCATTTTAAGAGATACTTTTTCAGCCCAATCCACCAGTTTTTTGATGTCGGTGAATTCACCCACACCCAGACTTTGTTCAGAACGCAGACTGAATACTGGAACTGCAATGCCAGCCCCTTTCCAATCTGTGTTATTCATACGAACAAAACAATCCTGAACAAGCAGGCTGTCTTTTATGGCAGGCAATTGGCGGAAAGACCTGTTATTACCATCTTCAAATCTGGAAAAAAGTCCATTTGCATTCAGGAAACCATATTTATATTCGATGATATTCAGATATCCTGATGTTTCAACGTCCACAAACCATTCATGACCGTTGAACTGCATTGGAATGGCTTCAGAAGGAGACCAAGAGCCCAGTTCTTTCACACTGCCCAGGATGCAGAGGGATTCATTTTCTGGAAGCAAAGGAGCTACGGTAGTGAATCGAAGTTTTTTGGATAGCTTGGGTAAAGGATGAATGTCCCTGTTTTGTTTGAGATAAATCTGTGAAAAAGGGGAAGTAAAGAATGTATTTTCTGTAGCCCCCATGTGGTTCCAAGTATCTAATATGGAAAGTCCTGTCAAGCCTTGATGAATATGAATGGATCTGTGTTTACCCCAGTCCTGAATTTGAATTCCCTGGTTATCTTCCAATAGATAACTGTATTGAAGTTGTGATTCGTGATGTAATGCATCATTTTCTATTTCAATAGCAACATGCCAGAAATGGTGATTCACATAGCTCATGGGAATCGCCTTTTCAACAGCGCCACTTCCTAGGGAAGGACTGTTGCCAAAAACTTTTAGGTTTTGTCCTGGCTGAGTAGAAAATCTCAAAAATAGCTCTAGTTTCATCAAAATCTGTTAGGGTTATCTAAGGTACATGTTATTTCATTAGCGTATTCTTTACACATTTATTTTTTTTGGAAAAATTATGTGTTAGAAGGAATATAAAAATGGACAGTTCGTATATTTGCACAAATCATTTACCATGACCAAGAGCGCTAAAAATACATTCTGGATCTTGTTTCTTCTTTCTGTCGCGCTGTCTGTTGTAACATACCTATTCATTCCTTCATTGGTATCTCTTACTGTTGTTCCATTGGTAACAACATTTGTGAAGGCTTTGGATCTTATTTAATCCATTTTCATCTTTCTTTTTTTACCAATTTTATTGGTAGGTACATCCTTTTGTCTAATCCGAATACGTAGAATTACCTAGTTTTTTGAAAAATATCTATTAATACCCCATTTTTCATCGTTCTACCACAACTTTTTACATCCATTCTTCGATCTATTAGAAATATTTAAATTTTATTAACAAATACATTCTTGAGTTTGATTAAACCTTCTTACCTTTGCCTTGTCTTAGATGAGAAATCAGTTACAACGAAAGCCCAATGAAATCAAGGGCTTATTTTTAAGACAAGTACCTTGCAATGTATAGAACTAAAATATTTAAAATAGCATTATGAAAACAATCTTACATACCGACAAATTCAGGACATCCGGATTTTTGAAAATCATCAATGTTCTTTTCTTAGGACTTATTTTAATCTCTGGCAGTTCATTTGCAGCATCTACTCCAAATCTAAAAGAAGGAGAAGACAGCAATAAAGTGGTAAAACACAACAATCCTGCAGATACAAGGGATGCCATCCTGATCAATCTTCCGAGTATAAAAACAATCAAAATTGCAGACAGGGAAATCCATATGAATATGGTCAAGTTGATCAGGGAAAATACAAATCCTACCCTGATGGCTCCAGATATGGTTGAAGCTGATAAAGAAATCAATGATGCATTTTTTTCTAATTACAGGTTAAGTTTTGGCAGTAACAATGCAATGTCTGATGACGAATTGAATAATTTGTTTTTTGCTTATAATTTATTGATGCCATCAACCAATATCTATTCTTTGGCCGACAACGATATCAATTTTGATTTTTATCTGGAAAATTATTTGAAGGTGAGTTCTGAAGTGTTGTATAGAAGTGATGTATCGATCAACAGAACATTCAGCACTGAAAACGCAGAGTAATCTATAAAAGCACACATATAGGAAAACCGGTCATTTGACCGGTTTTTTAATGCGGTGTTGCGAACAATAAGCCGGATTCTGTGCAAGGCTATCATTTATCTGTCCCGCCAATTACTCAACGGAATCAAGCTGCCTACCCATTTTGGCCTTTTCAGGGCAGGCGAGCAACCTACCATCCTTTCGGATACCAAAACCTATGTGGCATTTCAGCACGCAAGGTTTACCCCCATCCCACATTACTGAAGGATGCCGGGAGCTCTTACCTCCCGTTTTCACCCTTATCCCGTTTGCACGAGACGGTTATTTTCTGTGGCACTGTCTGTTCCCGCAAGCGAGACCCGGCTATTCACCGGTGCGATGCTCTGTGCTGTCCGGACTTTCCTCGTCAGTTACCTGCCGCGATAGCGTAGTACGCAACAGATCAAAGATAAGAAATTAGGGGTTAGGAGTTAGGGGTTAGATTTTAAAAAGGCAAAGAGGCAAGGAGGCAAGGAGAATAATGTAAAAAAATCAACTAAAAACAAATCGAGCATTGGTAACTGTTTCAACACTCGTTGCCTCTTTGCCTCTTTGCCTAATATCTGCAAATACTAATTGAAATAGATTTCTGTTGCTCCATAGCCGAAATTGGGATCGTATTTATTGATGAAGGATTTTACTTCTTTTTTATAACGAAGGAGCTCATGCAATTCATCTTTTAAAACACCCTTCCCTACTCCATGGATAACAATAATATTGGGGAGGTGATGAAGGATTGCCTGATCATAAAATTTTTCAAAAGCATTCAGTTGTATGCCGAGAATGGATGTAGCATCCATGCCTTGATGTTTATCTACCAGTTTTTCTATGTGTAAATCTATCAATGTTCTTGCAGGAGGCAAATGCGACTTATACTTTTCAGCCCTGTACACTTTAAATCCTGCAGAGCTTAATTTAGCCAGATCCATTTCATCTTCATCAGGCTTTTCAGGGTATAAATCATATAATAGAACATTGAAAAAGGCCTTTTGTTCTTTTAGGAGTTCTTCCGCTTTTTTGAAAAATTGTTTCGGCTTGGGCTTGTACTTTACCTCAAAGTGATTTGCACGTTTTTTTTCAGTCACTTGCAAAGCAAAATCAAACTCAAAGGAAGGCTGATCATTCAAATGTTCGAAAGGCATATCAAAGAGATAGATGTCTTCAAAAGCTGATAAATTCTTTTTCAGATCCATTTCCTTTTTATCGGCATAATAAATGGAAAGATCGAATGTGAGCTCATCATGTGTATGATTCAGGATATAAATCTTGAAATGGGAAATGATGTCATCATCAAAAACATCCTTATCAAGGATGGGAAAGAAAGAGAGCCAAACGCCATCAACAATCTTTTCCTTTACTGTCTTTTTTTCAACCGGAATATGTTCAATTTGTTGCTTGACCTTTACTGGTAATTTAGGTTTGTTGAATTCATTGAAATACGGAAAATCAATCTGATCCTTGTATACGGGAAATTGAATACCATCCACATCCACCAATAACATTTCCTTATCGATCCATTCAACCACTTCTCCCTTTTCCTGGGTAGCTACTACAATGATCTTATCACCTGCCTGAAATTTCATGATACAAATGTACGAATCAACAACAGAAGCAACATCAGACTTTACTGATTCAATTTGCTATTTCGTCTTCCATATGAAAAATAGATGGCCAGTCCAAAGGCCATCCATCCTAAAAATACCAACCAACTCTTGGCTGGAATTTCAACCATGAGATACATACAGAATACAACTCCTAACACAGGTATCAATGAGTATTTCCTGAGAAAAGACAAGATGGCAAGAATGGCAGCCAATACCATGAAAATCAAAAAGAGAATTTCCTGATAACCTTCATTGCCAATATTGCTTAATGCATTGGTTGTTCTTCCATAAAACACATAAAATGCAATGATATAAAACAATGGGAAAATATATTGTGCATTGATATAAGGCAATGCAAACTTTCCTTTTTCTTTTGCAATCTTAGGCAAAAGCAATACTCCACCACTTACCAATACAAATGCAAACAATGTTCCGATGCTGGTAAGGTCGGTCATTAGTTTATCATCAATAAACAATACCAGCCCACCAACAATGAGTCCTGTAACAAAAGTTGAAAAACCAGGTGTTTTATATTTTTTGCTTACTGTTCCGAATGATTTTGGCAATAATCCATCTCTGCTCATGGCCATCCAAATACGAGGTTGTCCGATTTGAAATACCAGCAAAACAGAAGTAGCAGCAACCACCGCTGTAATAGAAATAAAGAAACCTACTTTTTGCATATTAATTTTTTCAAATACAAATGCAAGTGGATCCGTTACATTTTCGAATTCAGAATATTTAACCAATCCGGTAATCACCAATGCCGTTACAATGTAAATGATGGTACACAGAATAAGTGAATAAATCATTCCTTTCGGAAGGTCGCGTTGAGGATTTGCACATTCTTCCGCGGTGGTAGAGATTGCATCAAACCCAATATAGGCAAAGAACACAGCAGATACACCTTTCAGTACTCCAGTCATTCCATTGGGAAGAAAAGGTTTCCAATTTGAAGTGGTACCATTGGAGAAAATGAACCAAAAACCAATCAAGGCGATGATCAATAAAACTATCATTTTTAATATCACCATGGCATTGGCAGTTCTTTTACTTTCCTGAATACCAATATATGCCAACAATGTTACCAATACTACAATAACAAATGCAGGAAGGTTGATGATAAAAGGAATTCCCATGATCCTTGGTGCAGCAGTGTATACCAGTCCGCTTACATCTGCTCCTTTAGCCAAGGTATCCAGATAGACCTGATGTGCAGTTTGGTATCCTACTGTCAGCCAGGAAGGCAAAGAAATTCCGATGGCTTGTAAAATATTGTTGAAATAGGCACTCCAGGAAATGGCTACAACGATATTTCCAATGGCATATTCAAGGATCAAAGCCCAACCAATTACCCAGGCCACTACTTCACCAAAACTTATATAAGAATATGTATAGGCGCTTCCTGCCACGGGAATACGTGATGCAAATTCTGCATAGCATAAAGCAGTAAATCCGCAGGTAATGGCAGTGATTACAAACAAAAGAATAACACCTGGCCCTCCGTTAAATGCTGCAGACCCGATAGTAGAGAAGATACCTCCTCCGATTACAGCAGCAACACCCATAAGGGTTAAGTCTTTTACATTTAACACGCGTTTTAGTCCGTCTGTACTGTGAACAGAAATATCATTTCCAATATTCTGCATGCTTTTCTTTCTGAAAATATTTCCCACGTGTATTGGTTTATTTATCTCGTTTGATCAAATATTGAGCGAGTGCTTTCAAGGGTTCTTTTCTGACTTTTGAAACTGCAATTTCATCCAGGTGTTGCATGGCCTTTTCAAGGTAGTTCAATTTCAATGCATCGGCCCAAGTATCAATGCCACAAGACCTGAAAACCTGCAACACTTTCTCCACTTTATCCGGCTCATCTGTTTTCAGGGCATGTTGAAGTATTTCCAAATCCTTACCTGTTGCGGTTTGCAGGGCATGAATCATTAAAAATGTCTTTTTATTGCTTTTGATATCACCGCCCACCTGTTTTCCAAATTTTGCAGGATCACCAAATGCATCCAGATAATCATCCTGAACCTGAAATGATATACCGAGGTTTCTGCCGAACTCATATAAATGTTGCTGATTGCCTTCGCTGGCGCCCCCAATGATGGAACCCATTTGCAAACTGGCTGCGAGGAGTACAGAAGTTTTCAACTCAATCATTTGAAGATATTCATCCAAATGAACTGTTTCAAGTGTTTCGAAATCCATATCGAGCTGCTGCCCTTCACATACTTCTTTCGCAGTTTTATTGAAAAGTTTCAGCACTTGTCGGATGTACTGAGGATCTATTTTATTGAGATAGTCGTATGCAACCACCATCATCACATCACCACCCAGGAGTGCGGTTGGTTCGCCATGCAAAGTATGTATTGTGGGCTTCCCTCTTCTAAGAGGTGCTTTGTCCATGATATCATCATGTACCAAGGTGAAATTATGAAAGAGTTCAACTGCTGCGGCAAGATGATATGCATCTTCATGAATGTCTCCAAAGAGTTCATTTCCGAGCAAACACAGGATGGGCCTGATTCTCTTCCCACTGTTGGAAAGAAATTCCTCTAATGGATCATACAGTGTTGAAGGCACGTGAGGGAAATGCCTATGGTTGAAATATTTTTCAAATTCGATTTGTAAACTTTCCAGTTCCGACATAAATTAATTAAGATTCTAGATAGGGCTCAAGTTAATAAAACAACTGCCAAACTATTTCTTTTTATGGCTCTTCTTTTTAACAGGTTGTTCATCTGCCGCATCCAGCATCCATTCATAATCCAGTTGGCGTTTGGAAAGGTTGGCTGCAATCACTTTTATCTTGACCTCATCACCAATACGGAATGCCTTCCCGCTTCTTCTTCCGATGAGGGCATATTCATTTTCGTAATAAACAAATTCATCGTAGTCAAACAAAGAAGATGCACTGATGAGGCCTTCACATTTGTGTTCGATGGTTTCAGCCCAAAAGCCAAAGCTGGCAACACCGGAGATAACAGCTTCAAATGTGTCTCCAAGATAGTCTTTCATAAACTCAACCTGCTTATATTTATTGGCAGCGCGTTCTGAATCCATGGCAGCTCTCTCTCTTTCACTACAATGTCTGCATTTCTCCTCCATTTTCTTATCTGGCGTTGCATTGTCATTCAATATGGAAGTCAATACCCTGTGTACAAGGATGTCGGGATATCTTCTGATGGGAGAAGTGAAATGACAATAATCGCCAAATCCCAATCCATAGTGACCAATATTTTTAGCGGTATAAATGGCTTTGGCCATGGTTCGTATCCCCAATTGCTCCAGTACCCGTTGTTCTGGAAGTCCTTGAACTTTTTTCAGCATTTCATTGAAAGAAGCTGCAATTTGTTCTGGCGTTTTGGTACTGAATGTATAACCAAATTTTCTGGCAAACTCAACGAATGGAATAAGTCGGTCTTCATCTGGTTGGTCATGTACCCTGTATGGGAAAGGAATTTCTTTGCCATTGACCATCACCTTGGCAGCCTTTTCAGCAATTGTTCGATTGGCCAACAACATGAATTCTTCAATCAATTGATGAGACTCTTTACTTTCCTTGATGACGATGCCGATGGGCTTACCCGTTTCATCCAATTTGAATCTGACTTCCTGAGATGAAAAATTAATTGCTCCATCTTTCATACGTTGCTTTCGCATCAATTGTGCCAATGTGTGAAGTTCCATCACTTCCTGATCATACACGCCTTCATTCTTATCAATGATTTCTTGAACATCTTCGTAGGTGAACCGATGATTG
Source organism: Chitinophagaceae bacterium (assembly GCA_947447005.1). Lineage (GTDB taxonomy): Bacteria > Bacteroidota > Bacteroidia > Chitinophagales > Chitinophagaceae > Pollutibacter. The sequence goes on along the minus strand of CANFHO010000020.1, from coordinate 14,081 downwards.
GAATGAATAACAGTGCGCCCCATCCATTTATCTTTGATCACCCCTTTTTTATCCATTTGAAAAATACAGGAATACGTAAACTTATCCTCATGCGGTCTCAATGAACAAAGTTCATTGGAGATTCTTTCAGGCAACATAGGAACCACACGATCGGGAAGATAAACAGATGTTGCACGTTCATAGGCAGATTCATCCAACGCTGAATCTTCTTCTACATAATAACTGACATCAGCGATATGAACGCCTATTTCCAACAATCCATTTTCCAGTTCCCGATAGCTCAACGCATCATCAAAATCGCGGGCATCTACCGGATCGATGGTGAAAGTCAAAATATCTCGTATATCTCGTCTGTCAGGATGAAGCGCGCCATCAACCAGGCTGGGAATTCGTTCTGCCTCTTCCAGTACATTGTCATTGAACTGTATTGAAAACCCTTGCTGGATAAGGATTTCCTTCATAGCCAAATCTCCTTCTTTTTCAGCAGTGATAACTTCCACCACTTCACCTTTGGGTCTTTTATCATCGTCTTTCCATTCCAGCATTTGAATGATAACATGGTCACCATCCTTTGCATCTTTAATATCCCTTAAAGAAATATAAAAATTAGGAACAGGTTTATCGGAGTCGGGTATGAAAAAAGCATAATCTCTGTTCACTTCAAGCACTCCACTGAATTGTTTTTGTTTCCTCTCTATAATCTGGGTAATGCGTCCTTGAATCTTACCGGTTCTAATATCTCCTTTTGTTATTTCAGCTCTCACAAAATCACCATGAAAAGCCTTGTTGAAATCGTTGGGTCTGATGATGATATCCTTTTCCAGTCCTTCAACTATTACAAAACCCATCCCTGATCTTGCAATTTCCAGTCGGCCTTTATATTGTTTTACATCTCTTTGATGAGATGATTTTTTTCCTTTTTTCTTACTCATGTGCTTGGGTTAGACTGATTTCCTGATCAGTGATTTCAGATTCGAGTGCTTGTTCAACGTAGAATCTTTCAGGATATGCTGATAGAATTCTGTTAAATTCCATTTCGTCGTCAAAGAGAAACTGCAATGTTATGGGGATGGCATACAAAGGAAGACGTGTAATCTTTTCTTTGAATTTGATCAATCTTACCGCGTCTTTTTCGGTAGTCAAAATGATTCTGCTTTCTTCGCTCAACATTTCAAATCGTTCCTGGATATCAGACAAATCGTCGATGTTGAAAATATGGTGATCACTGAAAAACAGTGCATCGTATGTTTTTGTTTTTTCGTGAATATAGGTTGTTAGTGGTTCTGGGTTTGCAATACCACAAACAAGCATCACTTCCATGTTTCTGTTTAATTTTAATTTTTCGCCGGAAACTATGTGATATGGCGTATTGTATTTTATTGCGGTAAAGAATACATGCTGATGAGGAAGTAAATCAAGTTCCTTTAGTATCAAATATTTTTCGTGTTCAGAAAGAGTTGTGGGGCATTTTGTTACCACAATCATATCAGCACGTTTGATACTGGCACGTTGATCGCGTAAATCTCCAGTTGGCAAAAAAAGGTCGCGTGTATATAAATTAGCGTATTCTGTTAACACCATATTGAAGCCTGCAGTGATTTCCCTGTGTTGAAACGCATCATCCAAAATAATCACTTTTGTAGTTGGTCGATCATACAGCAATTGGGGAATGGCTTCAATTCTTTTCTCACCCACGGAAACTGCTACATCAGGATGTTTCATATGAAATTGCATTGGTTCATCTCCAATTTCAATAGCCGATGAATTTTCATTTGCCAATACATAACCAGATGTTCTTCGTTTATACCCCCTGCTAAGTGTTGCTACCGGATAGGTTGATTTTAAGATATTGGCGATATAATCTACCATGGGCGATTTTCCGGTTCCTCCAACAGAGAGATTACCAACGCCTATGATGGGAATGTTGAATACCACAGATTTGATGATATTCTTATCATACAAGATATTTCGAACATATACTATGAGCCCATAAAGCATTGCCAATGGGAAAAGAAATAGACGAAAAGATCGCAAGTATATATTTTTAAAATGCATAGATCTGTTGGGGTGTGATGCAAAAATCGAGCTTTTTATCGAAGATTCCCAGATCATCTATTTTATCGATGGCCTGGAAATATGAAATGCCAACTTTAATCATGTCTGGTCTGCATTTAAAAATAAAACGGTCATAATAACCCTTTCCATAGCCTACCCTATGGCCCTCCACATCAAATGCCAACAGCGGAATAATTGCAAGATCTACATCCTCTTCAAATACTTTTTCTCCGCCGATTGGTTCAGGAATGCCATACTGATTGACTTGAAACTGTGTTTCATCATTCTGTATGAGAAGTTGCATACTAAAATCAATTTCATTGATCTTTGAGAAACAAACCTGCATTCCGGGGTTGGCAAATCGAAGCCAATCAACCATCGGAATCGGATCAGGCTCTTTCATGTCATATAAAGGCAAAAAAGAATGTACAAGAGATAATGGAGGCAATGAAAGTTTTTGAAACTGGATCAGAATAAGATCCTGATTTATGAGCAATTCTTTGTCGGATAGTGACAAACGTTTTGAACGATATATTTTTCTAATATCCTTTTTATTCATTCCTGCGGATTTTCATCCTTTCGATTGACAAAGATCGTAAAGATGGTCGTGCCGTATTTTCGTTCTGTTCGATAGAAAGGTTTTCCTTTGTAATCGTTTCTTGGCGTATGTTCCAGGATAAACCAACCGTTTTCTTTCAGCAAGTTATATTTAAAAACATACAGTGGTAAGTCATCAATATTTCCAAGTGCATATGGTGGTCCGGCGAAAATAAAATCATATGATTGATTGCAATCTGCCATGTATTTAAACACATCAGATCGGAAAGTCTGCATACAATCGATCCCAAATTCTTTGGCCGTTTTTTGAATAAATTGAAACATGGCAGGATCCTTTTCAACAATGGTGAGATCCCGAACACCTCTGGAATATAGTTCGTAACTGATAGATCCGGTACCTCCAAAAAGGTCCAATGATTTCACTTCTTCAAGATCCAGGTTGTTTTCAATTACATTGAAGAGACCCTCTTTTGCAATATCCGTTGTAGGTCTGGTGAAAGGCATACTGCCAGGAGGATTAAACCTTCTTCCACCCAATTCTCCACTGATTACACGCATAATGGTGAAAGGAATATAGGTGTAAAATAATGTGAAGGCAATCTAGATTCATCATCCATTAATGTGCCGAAAGGCTCTTCCATGCTGATTTCCAGAAAGTTTTTTCTCATTTCTGAATACATCATTGAATCTGATTCAATCAATCCACTCACTTGAACAAAAACGGAAGTGACATCCAGATGCAGTTGCTCGGTTATATTGAGAAGTTGATAGATAACATCCTCAGGTGTTTCGTAGTAATAGGATTGCAGGAGTTGCAATTTTTCATCCTTGATCACCAGCACTGTAAAAGAAGAAGGATAAAAATATATTTTCATCCACTGCTCATGCATGTCGGACAGTTGCTTAAAAATGGATTTCAGGTAAATACTATTTGAGTGAAGGTGTGATGCATTGGGCAATACCTGTTGAATTGCATTGAACAGATAGGATTCTATTCCAAATACATTGGTAATTTCCCATTGAAAAACATCTTCGTTTTTCACTATTCGTTCAAAGAGATCTCCTGCAATGGTTTCTAAAAGGGTTTGATCAAGATGTTCCACATGATGCTCTGAGGGCATCAATACAGCGTCTTTGTTGTTATGAATAACATAACTTTTATGGAATACAGATACTTCAAATGGTAATCTTGCAATATATCCGATAAGCAGTTCGGGAGAAACGGGTTCTTTATAGTTTTTGAATTCAAACCATTTGATTAAATCTTTCTGGGCGGATTGAACAAAGGAAACAATATGGAATTGGCCCAATTCAATAAAAAGTGTATCATCTGCCGTAGGGGGCTGATTTATTTTTTCATTGTAAAACCTATACAGTGTATTCGTGTCAGCTTGGGTCATGGATACAAATTTACTGATTTTAGACTACTTTCGAATATAGTGTTGATAGTTGAATTTTATGCAGGGAGGATAAAGGCAATAGGCAGTAGGCAGTAGGCAATAGGCAGTAGGCAATAGGGAGTAGGCAATAGGCAATAGGCAGTAGGCAGTAGGCAGTAGGCAAAGATGAAAGAAGAAATAATATGATGAAAGACGATCTTAGGTTAAATATCAGCAACAAACAGATATTGGAAATGGCATTGCCTATCAGCTTTGCCATTCTTGTTCCACAGTTCAACTATCTGATCAACAGCTTTTTTCTTGCACGTTTGGGCAGAGGATATCTAGGTATATCCGGACTGACAGGCGTATACTATCTGATTTTTTCAGTGATTGGATTTGGATTAAACAATGGACTGCAGGCATTGATTTCCAGACGAGCCGGGGAAGACAAACTTAAGGAAATCGGAAAACTTTTCACACAGAGTATATACATTACCTTCAGTGTAGCTGCATTGGGAATTGTTTTAACGTACTCCATTGCTCCTCTTATTTTTCACAGGTATGTTGACAGCAGTATTTGTGATCAGGCATTGGGTTTTATGAAGATCCGTATTTGGGGTTTGCCTTTTCTCTATTTATATCAAATGCGAAATGCCTTATTGGTAGGTACGAATCAAAGTAAGCTATTGGTTTGGGGTACATTGGCAGAAACGGTTGCAAACATTGTGCTTGACTATGGATTGATTTTTGGACATTTGGGGTTGCCTAAAATGGGCTTCAATGGGGCTGCATATGCCAGCATAATGGCTGAGGCTATTGGTATGATTGTAGTTTTTGGCATCATTCATGGCAAAGGAATGAAAGAAAGGTTTGGCATTTTTACCACCTGGAAATTTGAATGGAATGTTATCAGAACCATATTGGTTCAATCTTCGCCATTGATCATGCAATATGCAATCAGTATCACCAGTTGGGAGTTTTTCTTTATCCTTATTTCGCATGACGGTGCTCTGGCATTGGATGTTAGTCAATTGATGCGTGTAATGTTTGGTTTTTTTGGCATATTCATTTGGTCTTTTGCAGGAACTACCAATACCATGGTCAGCAATATCATTGGTCAAGGAAAGAGCAAACTGGTACTGCTTTTGGTGCGAAGAATTTCTATACTGAGTGTTGGAATCACGATGATATTATTTATTCCGGTGATGATTTTTTCAAGAGAATTGTTGTCGCTCATCAATTCTGATGCTGCATTTCTTGAACTGGGAACACCCGTTTTGAGAATAGTTTCTGTGGCGATTTTGATGATGTCCTTTTCAACCATTTGTTTGAATGCAGTAACTGGAACCGGGAATACAGTAGTAAATCTTTCTATAGAAGCCTTTACCATTGTGATTTATTGCATCTACATTTATTATGTGATGGAAGTTAAAAACCTATCCATTACCTGGGGATGGGCCTCTGAGTGGGTTTATTGGAGCTGTATTTATATCCTTTCGCTTGGATATTTGTTGAGTGGGAAGTGGAAGGGGAAGAAGGTATAGGGATAGTGGAAAGTGGAAAGTGGAAAGTGGAAAAGGTTGAAGGAGTTGAAGAAGTTGAAATGGTTTAAGAAATATCTTAAACCATTTCAACTTCTTCAACCGCTTCAACCTATAAAATACGTCAACAATTATTCAGCAGATGCAGCTGATGCAGAAGGCTTTTTCTTTTGAGTTTTAGGAGCAATAACCATCAACATACGCTTTCCTTCTAATTTTGGAAGTCCTTCAGGTTGGCCAACTTCAGCCAATCTTTCAGCAAATTTTAAAAGTACCAGCTCTCCTCTTTCTTTGAACATGATAGCACGTCCTTTGAACTGAACATATGCCTTTACTTTATTGCCATCTTGGAGGAATTTTTCAGCATGACGGGCTTTGAAATCAAAATCATGGTCATCTGTACCAGGAGTAAAGCGAATCTCTTTTAATTCAGCAGATTTGCTTTTTGCTTTCATTTCTTTTTCTTTCCTTTTCTTGTCGTAAAGGAATTTATTATAATCAACTACTTTACACACTGGAGGATCTGCTTGTGGAGAGATCTCAACCAGGTCAAGTTCTAGTTGTTGTGCAATTTTCAGGGCATCTTGGGTAGCATAAACTCCCATGGTAACATTGTCACCTACCAACCTCACCTGAGGTACTCTGATAAAATGATTGATTCTGTGTTCAGCTTCTTTCCTAGGAATGAATCGACCTCTTGGTCCACCCGGACCGCGGTTAAATGAAGAATTAGATAATGCCATACGCTGTGTTGAATTTCCCTTTACGGCAGTGTTGGGTTATTCAGGTTGATTGATTTTAATTAAATATTACTGCCTGTTTTCAATTTCGGATGTCAAGGTAGCTATTATTTCTGAAACTGCGAATTGTCCCATATCACCTTTTCCTTGTCTCCTTACGGAAACTTTGTTTTCATTCACTTCTTTTTCGCCAATTACAAACATATAAGGCACTTTCATGAGTTCGGTATCACGGATTTTTTTACCGATTTTTTCACTTCTATCATCCAATTCAGCTCTCACTCCCACTTTCTGCAGTTGTTGAACTACTGAAAGGGCATAATCATTGAATTTATCGCTGATAGGAAGGAGTTTAACCTGTACAGGTGCCAACCAGGTTGGGAATTTACCTGCATAGTGTTCCAATAAAAATCCGATGAACCTTTCATGTGTTCCCAATGGTGCACGATGAATGATTAAAGGGGTTTCTGCCTGATTTTCCTTGTTTGTGAAAGACAGATTGAATCTGCGACCTTGGGCGAAATCCACCTGGTTTGTTGCCAGGGTAAATTCCCTTCCAATGGCGCTCCAGATCTGAACATCGATTTTAGGTCCGTAGAAAGCACCTTCATCAGGAACTTCTACGTATGGGATATTTGATTCGATCAGAACCTGACGCACCATTTCTTCGGTTTGCAGCCAAAGTTCTGGTTCGTTGATGTATTTCTGACCAAGTTTAGCAGGATCATGCAAACTGAGTCGCATAACATACTTATCAATTCCAAAAATCTTGAAATACTTGATATACATATCATTCACAGCCTTGAATTCCTTGGCGAAATCCTCCTTGGCGCAATAGATATGTGCATCGTTCATGTGGAGACAGCGAACCCGCATGAGACCAAATAGCTCACCACTTTGTTCGTAACGGTAGCAAGTACCATATTCAGCCAAGCGTAGTGGTAATTCTTTATAACTTCTGTTTTCGGCAGAAAATATTTTGTGGTGATGCGGACAGTTCATGGCCTTCAGGTAGTACTTAACTCCTTCCAATTCCATGGGTGGATACATGCTATCCTGGTAGTATGGAAGATGACCACTGGTCAGATACATGCTTTCTTTAGCAATATGAGGTGTTACCACCCTTTTATAGCCAGCTGCATGTTCTGTTTCTTTGGCCAATTTTTCCAACTCTTCTATCACAATGGTACCGTTTGGCATCCAAAGTGGTAAGCCTGGTCCTACATCATCGTCAAAACAGAAAATACCCAATTCTTTGCCCAACTTGCGATGATCTCTTTTCTTGGCTTCTTCAAGCATTTGAAGATGCTCATCCAATTCTTTTTGATTTGGGAACGTTACTCCATATACCCTGGTAAGTTGCTTGTTTTTTTCATCACCCTTCCAATATGCACCCGCTACTGTGGTGAGTTTGATGGCTTTGATCAAACCAGTATGAGGGATATGAGGACCGCGACATAAATCAGTGAAATCTCCTTGTGTATAGAAAGTAATTTCTCCATCGGGAAGATTTTGAAGAAGGTCTAATTTATATTCATCACCCTTTTCAGTGAAGTAGGCAATTGCATCTGCCTTGGAAATTTCTTTTCTAAGGAAGATGCTGTTTTTCTTCGCCAATTCATCCATCTTCTTTTCCAAAGCAGCCAAATCTTCTTCAGTGATTTTCCTATCGCCGAGGTCCATATCATAATAGAAACCCTTATCAATGGCAGGTCCTACCCAGAATTTAACTCCAGGAAAGGTAGCCTCAACAGCTTCTGCCAGTAAATGGGCTGAGCTATGCCAGAAGGTAGAGCGACCATCGGTATCATCCCAGGTCAATAACTTAAGGGCGGCATCAGCATTGATAGGCGTAGAAGCATCTTTTATTTCACCATTAATGGAGGAAGCAATTACCTTTTTTGCAAGTCCCTCAGAGATGCTTTTAGCGATTGCCATAGGCGAGATACCTTGTTCATAGGTTCTTACTGCACCATCCGGAAATTGAATATTAACCGTCATAATCTCATTTGATCCATTGTTTTAACAGGATCATGGGAGCAAATTTAACGAACTATTGGGTAAGCCCGTTCCTATTTCACAATAATTTGCATGAATCGTTTTCAACAGGCTCAGGAAATATGATTTCCAATTGTATAAACCATATGTTCAACTTAAAACAAAAACCTTCCATTAAAGCCTCGGGCAGCACAATTCAGATGCTGGCTTCAGTGTTATTCATCCTCGTTATGACTGGCTTTTTAATGATGGATGCAGATGCACAAAACATTGGAGGACAGTGGTTGGGAGGATTTACTTCAGCTGATAATCCAGAGGGAGGAAAAACTGATTTTGTGTTGGAATTGGATGTAAAGGGAACCGAGATCAGTGGATATTCATATACATACTTTTCAATAACAGGAAAGAGATATTATGTTATTTGTAAACTCAAGGGCAGTTTTGAAAAAGACAGCAAGGAAGTTACTGTAAAAGAAATAGAAACAGTTAAGACGAATACTCCACGTGACTTTCAGAATTGTTTGCAGCAGCATCAGCTGACTTATTTCAGGAAAGAGGATAAAGAATATTTATTTGGAAAGTGGAAACCAAATCAGGTAAATGGAAATTGTGGTAAAGGTGAAACCCAAATGGAGCGTACTGTTTTAAAACATTTTGGTCCTGATAAAAATATTCCTGCAAATTCAATCGTTAAAAAAGATGAAAAGAAAGCGATAGATACCAAAGATCCGGTTCCTTCTAATCCGGCGATTGCTAGAAAACCAATCATTACCAAGCCTAAGTTACAAGAACAGCCAGAGGCATTGAAAACAGAACCCATCAATAATAATTTCAAACCAATCACGAATTCCAAAGGCACACAACCTTCCGATGTTAAAATGGGCTCTATGATGTCAGCCAAAGACAGGGAAAAATTGAATGAGCGCACAAGTTTGGTTTTAAAAACGATAGATGTAGCGAGTCCTAGCTTTAAGGTTGATATTTATGACAATGGACAAATTGATGGCGACACAGTAACTATTTTCCTGAATGACAAGCTGTTGGTTCATAATCAAAAATTAACAGCCTCTCCTATCAGTTTTGAAATCAAGATTGATCCAGATGAAGATGTTTATGATCTGGTTATGTATGCAGAAAGCATGGGAACAATTCCTCCAAACACTGCATTTATGGTGGTAACCACTCCTACCAATCGATATGAAATCAATATCACATCCACAGAACAAACAAGTGGTGCGATTCGATTTAAAGTGAAGAGGTAGTTAGGCGTTAGAGGTTATGGAATAGAGATTAGAATTTGAAATTATATGTAACCGAAGGGATGACTGGAAAGAGGGATACCTGTTTGGCTTGAACCTGAAGATTACCTGCAAATGCGCTTCCAGTTTGATCGAAATAATAGAAATAAGGGTTCTTTCTATTGTATACATTGTAAATACTGAACACCCACTCCCCTTTTATTTTTGAAGGCTTTGATTTTATTGGAGTATAGGTTGCTGACAGATCCAAACGATGATATGGAGCCAGTCTGTATTTATTAATACTGCTGAATTGTTGTGTTAGCACCCCTTCTATCAAATAGAATTTTTCAGGTAGTGTTGTTGCATTTCCTGTAGCATAAACAAAAACACCAGAGAGTCGCCATTTTGGATTTAATTCATATATGGCCACCACTGAAAGATCATGACGGCGATCGTATTTAGCAGGGTATTTTAGTCCTTTGTTAATCTGTGGGAACTTACGCCAGGTCCAAGCGAGTGTATAGCCAATCCATCCTGTGAGTTTCCCTTTTGCTTTGTTTATAAAAAATTCTGTTCCATAACTCCAACCTTTTCCAAATACAAATTCTTCTTCTGTATCTTTTCCTGAAGGGGTATAGCCTTCTTTGTACTCAATTTGGTTTGACATGGATTTATAATAGAATTCTACAGATGTTTCAAAGGTATTATCCTTGAAATTCCTGAAGATTCCAGTAGCATATTGCCAACTCAACTGAGGTTTAACCCTGAGTGTGCTTGGCACCCAAATATCCGTTGGAAGTGTAGTTCCAGCATTGCTCACCAAGTGAATATATTGTCGGTTTTGAGTAATAGCAGACTTGATGGATGTTTCCTCGTTGATATTATACCTCAATGTAAGGCGAGGTTCAAGTCCCCCGTAAAATTTCACGAGCTCTCCACTTGAGAAAGTAATGGAATCCAATCTTCTACCATTGATATCTGAAGTATAATGTTTATATGGCCCTACCTGTGCAAAACCGCTCCAGCGAATGCCTGCATTGATTTTAAGTTTATCGCTAGGCTCCCAATCATCTTGAATATACAAAGCAGTTTCATTGGCAAATTTGATTTGTGCATTCACTGGAGAGAATGTTGTTGAATCTTGTTTTCCAGACAGAACGGAAGGCGTAAATCGATGTTTGGTGAATTGAAAACCGTAGCGAAGCTTGTGTGCAGGTGTGAGGTAATGATCGAGATCTGTTTTGATATTCATATCACGAATTCCGCTATTCAATGCAATTTCAAAATTGTTCTGCAATGCCCCAAACCTAAATTTGTAATCATTGTACACCAGCGTTGTGTTCATGAAAAGCTTTTTATTGAACACATGATTCCATCTGGTAGTGAGGGTAGAATTGCCCCAGGGAATATTTACATCAAACTGACGAACTTTATTCACAAAGTCAAAAACATCTCTTCCAAAATATCCGCTCAAATAGAGCCTGTCTTTATTGGAGAATTTATAATTGAATTTCGCATTGAGGTCGTAGAAATAATAACCAGACCCATCAAACTGACTACCTTTCTTGATGAAGGGTTTAACTAAAGCGTCTATATAGGTTCTACGGGAGGAAATCATGAAAGATGACCGATCTTTTTTGATGGGTCCTTGCACTGAAAACCTTGAAGCGATGGAACCAATTCCACCTTCATATTGAAAGTTGTTCATGTTTCCATCTTTCATAGAAACATCCAGGACTGAGGATAATCTGCCACCATATTGAGCGGGCATTCCGCCCTTGATGAGATTGATATTTTTAATGGCATCACCATTGAATATGGAGAAGAACCCAAACAGATGAGAGCTGTTATAGACCACGGCATCATCCAACATGATCAGGTTTTGGTCTGGGCCGCCACCTCTCACATAGATACCGCTATTGCCTTCTCCCGAGCTTGATACACCAGGAAACAATTGCAATGTTTTAAGCGGATCCACCTCACCAAAGATTACAGGTAAAGCCTTTACCTTATTCATTGTCAGATTAATTTGTCCCATTTGGGCACTTTTCACATTTACATCCCTTCTACGAGAGGAGATGAAAATTTCCTGAGACAAGCTATTTTTCGACAAAAGGTTGATATCAAAGTTAATATCCTGATTTAATGAAATATTGGTTGAAGAAGGCAGGTAGCCAACATAGGAGACATTCAAGGTGTATTTGCCCTTTGGCAGGGTAATCGAAAAATAGCCGAACTGATTTGTGTTCACGCCCTTACCGGCTTCTTGAGCCTGGATGGCGGCACCAATCAATGTTTCACGCGAAAGCGAATCACGTACATAACCGCTTATTGTTACTTTTTCCTGGGCAAAAGCAGGATGCATGAAAAACGAAAAAAGAAAAATGATGGGGATTGGAATATTTTTTTTCACAGAGTTATAACACAAGGTTTCACTTGATGGTTCAAAGCTATGTTAGATTCTGTAACTTTGCGGCGCAAACAGAAATTATGCTAGCAGGTTTACAGAATCTTACTTTTGAATTTGGTGCAAGAGCTATTGTTGAAGACGCCACTTGGCATATTCATCCAGGAGAGCGTATTGGATTAATCGGGTATAATGGTACCGGAAAATCAACATTATTAAAATTGTTTGCCGGAGAATACCTACCCAGCAAAGGAACTGTAGAAAGAAGCAGAACCACAACCATTGGCTATCTCCATCAGGATTTATTGAGTTTTGATACAGATGATTCCATTCTGAAGGTGGCCATGGGCGCTTTTGAGCGTGTGATGGAAATCCAGCATGAAATTGAGGTGCTTGGAAAAGAGCTGGAGGAAAATGAAAGCGAGGAAAAGCTTATCAAATACACCGATCTTCTTCATGAGATGGATGTATTGGATGGATATAACATCGATCACAAAACTGAAGATGTGTTGCATGGACTTGGATTCAAGCAGGAAGATCTTTCCAGGCCATATAAACAATTCAGTGGAGGATGGAGGATGCGTGTATTATTGGCAAAGATGATACTGATGCAGCCTGATTTGTTGATGCTTGATGAACCAACCAACCACCTTGACCTTCCATCCATCGAATGGCTGGAAAAATACCTCCTTCATTATCAGGGAGCCGTGATTATTGTAAGTCACGATAAATTCTTCCTGGATAGAATGGTTAATAAGATTGTAGAATTATATCAGCGAAAACTGCATATTTATACAGGTAACTATACCTATTACACGCAAGAGAAAGAATTGCGGATGGAAATGCAGCAAAGGGCATTTGAAAACCAGCAGGATTTCATCCGACAACAAGAGCGATTCATTGAGCGTTTCAAGGCAAAAGCATCAAAAGCAGCACAAGCGCAGAGTGTTCAGAAAAGGCTTGATAAAATTGAAAGAGTAGAAGAAGCCTCAATTGAGAGACCCAATATCAGGATCAACTTTAGTATTGAAAAGAATCCAGGTAAGGTGATTTGTACTTTAAAAGGGATCCAAAAAAGTTTCGGTAAAATTGAAATCCTGGACACGGCTGATGCTGAGATTGAGAGAGGTGATAAGATTGCATTGATTGGAGCCAATGGAAAAGGAAAATCAACCTTATTAAGGATTATTGCAGACAGGGAAACGTTTGAAGGAGAAAGGGTTTGGGGACATAATGTAGAGGAGAGTTTTTATGCACAGCACCAGTTAGAGAGTTTAAAGCTCGATAACAATTTGATTGAAGAATTGCAAATGGCTGGTAGCAAGAAAACAGATCTTGAGCTACGAACCATTTTAGGATGTTTTCTATTTGGAGGAGATGATGTTGACAAGAAGATCAAGGTATTGAGTGGAGGTGAGAAAGCCAGGGTGGCATTGGCAAAAACCATTATCAGCAAATCCAATTTCCTGATGCTGGATGAACCTACGAATCACCTGGATATGCATTCAGTGGATTTGTTGGCAGAGGCGCTCGACAAATATGAAGGAAGTTTGATTCTGGTAAGCCACGATCGTTATTTCATTTCCAAAGCTGCCAATAAGATTTGGGAAATTGTAGATGGCAAGGTTGTAGAATTCAAAGGAGGTTATCAGGAATGGGTAGAATGGAAAGAGCGCATGGAAAAGCTTGCCAAGCAACAAGAGAACAACACTAAACAGGCTTCTCAACCTGATAAAAAAAAAGAAGTTAAACCAGAGCCAGTAGCTCAACCTGTGCCAGTACAAAATACTGCTATCGACAAAGAGAAGCAGAAAGAGAAAAAAAGACTACAGCGACAATTTGAAGAGCTTGAAAAGAAAATTTCGGAGCTGAAATCTCAAAAAATCAACATTGAATCAGCATTGGCTGATCCTGGAATTTACTCAGACATGAAGAAATTTCAGGAGACAGAGCGTCAATACAACCAAGTATCATCAGATCTCAAGGAGGCTGAAAAGCAGTATGAGGTTGTGTTTGAGGGGTTGATGAATGAATAATCGATTAAGAGGTTGAAGGGGTTGAAGGGGTTGAAGAGGTTGAGGTAGTTGAAGAGTGTATACTTCAACAATTTAAACCCCTTCAACGATTCCAACTATTTCCCGTAATATTTCAATGCCTCT